>CAZPZP010000222.1:0-6577 GCA_964591025.1 uncultured Chthonomonadaceae bacterium | reverse complement strand
TTTAGACGGGTACGTTCTTGTACCCGGACTTGCCCCCAAATTCCTTCCACCTCGTGCAATCGGAATGCTACTCTCGCTCGATTACGAGATTGTCACGGTGAATAATCTCGTCGCAGCCCCTATATCCCAAAACCGCCTCGAACTGTTCACTCCGCAGACCCAATACGCGCCGCACCTCAACCGCCGCATAATTGACTAAGCCGCGCCCGAACGCATTTCCTGACTCGTCGCACATTTCTACCAAGTCGCCCGCCGAAAACGCCCCGCTGACACTGACAATTCCTGCTGCCAACAGACTGACGCCGCGCTCGCATAACTTTTCTTTGGCTTTGGCGTTGACAATGACCGCACCTTGCGAACGAGGGGAATGAGCGATCCAGCGTTTGCGTGCCGAAAGCCGATCCGTATCGGAGGGCAAAAATGTTGTGCCGACTTCCGCGCCGCTAATGACCTCCGCCAAAATCTTTTCGCGTCGTCCCTGTGCAATGACCGTGCGAATTCCGGCAGAAAGGGCGATGCGTGCCGCCTCGATTTTGGTTCGCATTCCGCCGGTTCCTATGCCGCTTGTGGTATCGCCGCCGAGTGCTGCAATCGCGCTGTCAATGCGGTTCACGGTTCGGATGATTTTGGCGTCGGGCAGGTCAGGGGCGCGATCATAGAGTCCGTCAATATCAGAGAGAATGATGAGTAAGTCGGCTTCGACCAAAGTCGCCACCAACGCCGCCAAAGTATCGTTGTCACCGAATTTGATCTCGTCCACGGCGACGGTATCGTTCTCATTGATGATCGGCACAACGCCCAATTCGAGCAGAGTATGGAGGGTATTGCGGGCATTGAGAAACCGGCGTCTGTCGCCCAAATCGTCGCGTGTCAGCAGAATTTGAGCGCATTGCACTTTGCGCCACGCAAACGCTTCCTGATAGATATGCATCAGAACGCCCTGCCCGATAGCGGCACACGCCTGCTTGAATGGCAAACCGCTGTTGCGTGCGCTCTGAGTGTCCAACAGATGCGGCAGGGTCTCTCTGCCCGCCCGAATCGCTCCTGACGACACCAAGAGCACCTCGCGCCCCTGCTGTCGCAGCACGGCAATTTGGGCGGCAAGATCGGCAATAAATCCGCGATCCATGCCGCCCTGCGGATCGGTCAGCGTGCTGGTTCCGACTTTGACAACAATGCGTTTGGGATCATGCTCCGGCACAGTCTTTTTTCCTCAACAGTCTTCTCATCTGCTGATTATACCCCGCCGCAGAAGAACGCAAAAAGCGTCTGCCGCGTTTTTGGTCTCGGCAGACGCTCTCTTCTCACATAGTTTAACGCTCAGGCTTTGCGGCGGAACCTTACTCTTTTGGCTTTTCTTCCGTTTTGGGTAAGCCAATCGTTCTGAATGCTTCGGTGGCTTTTTCAATTTTCTCAGGAAAATACACCCGCCCGTCGTAATCCGTCATTGACTCGTCAATTCTCGCGATTGGCACTTTCGACTGCTTCTGTTCTTCCCTTATTTCCATTGGTCTCGCTCCTTCGCCTTGCTAAAGCGGAAGAGGTTTCCTCCCTGTCATCTATGTACTTCGGGGGGCGTGAAACCAACTCGCGCCCTCCTTCTTTCGCACGCTTCTCCAGATCGTCGAACATTGCTTTGACATCCCCTCCAAATTTTTCGGAGTAGGCTTCACGAAAAGCGCGAATTTCCGCCATCACGGGGTCAAGTTTCATGATGTCACCTCATCAGTTCTTCCGGTGTGCAAATAACCGGCATTTTATACTCGAATGACCTGCACACGGCTTAGATCTTGGGTCGGAAAACCGCGTTGGCAATGTGGGTGCAGTTCCACGTCAGCAGGAAATCCATTCCATTGACGATTGCCAATGCGATGTGCGCCGCATCCGCAGTTGCTTTGTTCGGCAGGGACAAGTCACGAATGAGTGTTGTCGTGATTTCCTCGTCGCTCCAAAAGCGGAATGCCTCGAAGGACTTCAAGACGGCGTGCGGCGGCATCGGGATCGCCTGCACTGGCTTCATCAATGACCCGCTGAGAGGCATACAAATTAAAATCATGGCGGCGGTTGTCCCACCACTCAAGGATGATTTGCTGCCGTGCTGCCATGACGAGTTCGGGACTGCGCCACGCCGTTACGATGTGCACTTGCGACAAACGGAAATGATACTTGGACTCGTTGCAGTGAGCGGTTCCTGATTCCAATCTCCACACTGACGTAGAATGATAAACCGATTGTAGTGCAGTAGCGCGATAAGTTCTTGCGGGAAGGTATAACGCAACGCAGTACGAGTCATTTTCGCATATTCTTGCTCTCCATCGTGCCAGCGTTTATAACCTGTCAAATGCAGAATTTGAGTAAGATGGTCATACACTTGGGTTGTTGACTCTCGCACCTCGTGCCCATCAGCATTGATAAAGGAATACTGCTCTTCTTTCTCATCACTGGTTTCAAGGATGGGAAACAGACCTTCTCGTGTCTTCGTGTTGGGAAAGAGTGGGTTGCGTGTCTCGAAGGCAAACAAACCCTCGTCGTGTAAATGTGCGCGTACGCGCTGTAACAATGCCTCTTGCTCGATATTGGTTACAAAGGCTTGAAACGCATTGCCGGTGAGAAAGATGAAGCGAAATTGTTCGTTGAGGTCAAACACGCGAGCGTCGCCCTCGACCCAACGAATAGCCAGACCGGCAGATTTCCGTTTGGCTTGCTCTAACATCCCCGGCACAACATCCATACCAGTAGTTGGAAAGCCCAACTTCGCAATTGGAATGGTGACACGCCCGGTACCACAGGCGATCTCAAACACTGAGCCGCCCGCTTCCTGCGCTAACGCACTGTAGAAGGCTACACCAGTGTCACTCGGATCTTCTTTATCGTAATTGACCGGGTCGGAGAACGCTTCAAGATTGTTGTGGTCGAGCAATACACTACCTCCTCGATCATCTCAATAAGTGTGTGGTGATATCATAGTACAAGCTGTAAATGTTGCTGCCGAACTATAGAATTATACGGCACTTTGACGTATAATTCGGTGAAAAGAAGGACTTTTACAGAACGGTCACTGACTTTGCAGCCCAAATGCTGGATAATTCCTGCAAGCGACCATGTTATACGTCAAAGTGCCGTATAACTCCGTCCACAGGCGACTTTTACGGCACTTTGCCCGTGAAAGTGCCAGCCTGTTTGCTTGGTTTCATCTTATCGTACTTCCGCTTAAATTGCAACACTTTTTTCGCATCAGGGAGACAATTTTCTCATGCTGGTCGAAAACTTCCTTGAACGCTGCCGCCGCGAAATGCGTGTGCGCCGCCATCATCTTTACGAGCAGAACTTGCAGCGAGCCGTTTCCGCCGCCATCGAAAAAGCGGGTATCGCCAAGCACGCCTCGTGTCACACGTTTCGGCATTCGTTCGCCACCCATCTGCTCGAAGCGGGCTACGACATCCGCACCGTTCAGGAACTGCTCGGTCACAGCGACGTGTCCACGACCATGATTTACACCCACGTTCTCAACACCGGAGCCAAAGCCGTTCGTTCGCCGCTTGATACGTAAGACGCTTCTCTTCCCTGCCTTCTTCCGCTCTCGAATCAATGACGGGTTCTTTTCCTCCAATGATGATCCAAGCCTTCTCCATTCCTGCCAGGCTGCCCCGTTTTGCCCCCGCTTTTGGCGTTAAGGGTTGGCAATCAATCGCAGCGTAAATTCTGTGCCGTCCAGAATGGGCAAGTTCAGTTCATACCCGTACATCAGCGACATTCCCACAAGCGGTGCTGCTTCCGTCTCCAATGCAGAAGTTGCACGCGGCTGTCCATCCCATAAAATTTTGACCTCATAGATTTTCGTGACGATTTCTCTGCCGTCTGCCAGCACCGCACGGGCTTGACGCTTCAAGGGCAGACCCAACTGTTGAACCACATCGGGCGGCAGAGTCAGCTTGCCGTCAAATCCCGTGTCAACAATCGTGTCCATTTCCTGCGGCTGTCCATTGGCATCATACAGCACCAGGCGCAAAATCGCTTCCCTGTCCGCGTTCACCATCCCCGTTATCATACGAACCTCCGACTGCGCCCTGCCCCGATGCGATAGACATACCGCGAACCGACCCGCACCATCCAAACCTGTGCATTCGGCAGACGTTCGTCCATTCGGTTGGACGCCGCCATTTCATCGGCATCCATCTCCCATTGTCCGGTTTCAATGTCAATGAGAACAAATTTCCCTTTGTTCTCCTCAGTATCCACTTGCGGGCGAATATTCCGTTCATAAACCTCGTCGCCGCGTCGGGCAAATTCTTCCGCCGAATCGCGGGGCTGTTTGACCATCATGGAAACTTCTCCTTTCTCCATCTCACTGCCGATTGCCTGCGTGACGCGGTGCTCCCTGCGCTTCGGCTTCGCGCTCCTCGTCCCAAGCGTCTTCGTCCTCGAAATTGAACTCGATGTCACGGATACGCACGGTGTCGCCGTCCTGAATACCCGCCTCGCGCAGTTTCTTTGTGATGCCGATTTTGTCCAGACTGCGCTGCAATCGCCGTACGCCAAACTCGTTCTCGAAATCGGTCATAGAGACCATACGTTCGATGCCTTTGCCAACAACCCGATATGCGCCGTCGTCCTCTTCCTCGATATGCCACTGCCGTTCGTTTTCCGCTGTTTTGGCGACGATATGAACGCTGTTCTCCATATCATACACTGCTTGCTTGCGGTCTTCGGCACGAATCTCTTCCAACTTTATCATGCAGTCATAAATCAGCGGCTGCAATCCCTGCCGGGTTGCCGCCGAGATATGGTAGAGTTTGCATCCCCGCGCCGTCAGTTCCGCGTCGAGAGCGGCAACCTGTTCGGGATCGGCAACGTCCATTTTATTGAGGGCGACAAACTGCGGCAATGCGGCGAGCGATTCACTGTACAACGCAAGTTCACGATTGAGAATTTCGTAATCTTCGAGCGGTTCGCGTGCTGTCATGCCGCTCATATCCAGAACATGAATCAATAGACGTGTGCGTTCGACATGGCGCAAAAACTGATGCCCCAAACCGACGCCTTCCGATGCCCCTTCGATGATGCCGGGAATATCCGCCATAACGAAACTGCGCGACTCTTCGACATACACGACGCCGAGATTAGGAACCAGCGTCGTAAACGGATAGTTCGCGATTTTGGGCTTGGCGGCAGAAACCGACGCGATCAGAGTGGACTTGCCGACATTGGGAAATCCCAGCAGACCCACATCGGCAAGAAGTTTGAGTTCCATTTTCAGCGTTTTGACTTCGCCGGGTTCGCCGCGTTCAGAAAACTTGGGAGCCTGATGCACGGACGTTGCAAAATGGGCATTGCCGCGCCCGCCGATGCCGCCGCGTGCGATCACGACTTTGTCGCCCTGTGCGCTGAGATCGGCAAGCAATTCTCCGGTTGCGGCGTTGGTAATCGTCGTGCCTTGCGGAACCTTGAGGGTCAAATCCGCGCCGTTTTTGCCGAACATATCTTTAGAGGCTCCATCGCCGCCGCGTGCCGCCTTATAGTGCCGCTGATACCGATAATCGAGCAGCGTCGTCAGGTTCAGGTCAACTGCGAACGTAACACTGCCGCCCCTGCCGCCGTCGCCGCCGTTGGGACCGCCTCGCGGAACGTGCTTTTCTTTGCGAAAGGTCGTCTGCCCGTTGCCGCCGTTGCCTGCCGCCACTTCAATTTCTACTTCATCTACAAACATAATACTCGTCTCCTTGCTGTACGGTACATCTTGGTACTCGCGTATTGTGGCTCATTTGTCCTCTTCCGCTACGATTTGGGTAAACTCAGGCGGATGTTGATTCTCCTTGTAGAGAACACGCCTGAGATTGACTGTTCCAGTACGATTCAGACGAAGTCTATAGTATCGTTGCTCGTCCTGTTTGAGAAACACCGATAATTAAACAAAAATCTGTACTCCAAACGAAATGCTCATTCCATGGATCAGTACGTGGGTTATAAAGAGGAACACTGATCTGCGTTTTTGGATCGACAGCGAATTTATGATTGTTGCATTGCTGGCAAGAGTAAGCCAGATTATCAACGTCGTTTGTTCCTCCAGACACAAATGGGAAAATATGTTCGATAGAAAAATTTACGGTCGAGAAGTCCTGACGGGTGAGACAGTACTCGCAGAGAAAGCGAGCGCGTTCCGCAACAATCGCACGAGTTGCTTCATCAACACGCTTTTTAGACATTGCGCGGACGGACTCCCAATATCCGCATTACTTCTTCGAGATCGCGTTTCCAAATTTTGGCTATCTGCGCTGAGGCTTCAACACGCTTAACGTGGTGAATTTCGAGTGTGTCGCCTAAATCAAGCAGTTCCGTGTACTCGTCCTCCGCAATGGTCTCATTTCTTCGCTTGTTCGTCAATTGGCGGTAGCGACGCCAAAGTGCTTCTGGCAGTTCCTGTCGTGCTTGCATGATCAAATCGATCTCATTAGTATTGTTACTGTCAGAGCCATTTTGAGAGAGAAGCGCGTCCTTGATGATTTTGGAAGCAATATGTGGCATATCGCGCCCTTCCGACTTACTGAGTGCGCTCAAGGTTTGACTGGTGATGTCGTCT
>CAZPZP010000221.1:0-6578 GCA_964591025.1 uncultured Chthonomonadaceae bacterium | reverse complement strand
GAGGTCTATTGAGCGTCGCAACAGCAGCATGAGAATTTTCTGTCCGCAGGACAGGTGTTTTTGGTAACACGGGATTTCAATCCCTTGCACACTCTGCCGTGCCTCGGCGATCTTCTGCTTCATCATGCTTGACTGAGCCGCCCGATGTGATGCGCCCCTTCGCTGCGCCTCGACGACATTCCGCTTCATATTCTGCGTAGTGACACAAACGATCATTATGCCAAGAGGTAACAATTTGTCTGCGCTTGCGTCATAATGGAGAAGAACTTTTTTATCTTTCAAGAGGGAACAAACACAAATGGCAAGACGAAGTGCTTTGAGAACGGGAATACTCCTCCTCGCGGGGCTGTGCTTGTGCAGTGTCGCACGCGCCGAAGATTTGGTATGGGCGACGGGGCGCATTGTGGACGCGGACGGCAGACCGCTTCGGGGCGCAATCATCGCCGTCTATGACGACAAAAACAAGGTCGTGGATTATGCGAAAACCGATGACAATGGCGAGTACGCTCTGGCAGTCCCTTCGAGCGTGTTGCATCTCGGCAAGAAGAGCAAAGGATTTTTCACGCAGGTGATTGGCGGCGTGACCCGCTTTGTCGGCGGAACCGCTGAGTTTGTTTCCAGTCCGCTTCGTGCCGGCGTGCGAGGCATCACCTCTGCCCAAGCCGCCCTCAATTTCGATCCAATCTCTCGCGGGGGGATCACTGTGGGGGGCGCACTGGTAGATAAAGTACTGGGAATGGCGACTCCGCGCCGACGCTCCAATATCCAAGAAGATCGCAAGCAACCGGGCGTTCTCCTCATCAAAGCGGTGTCGCCGGGAACCAAAGACTTGTTGGGCTTGGCGCGTGTCTATTGGGTTCAGCAGGAGAAATACCGTGCGGGAGGCAAAGAGACGAAAAATCTGGCGGCATGGCTCGATCCCGTTCAGTTGGAACATACCGATTCGGATAAGCCTTCAACAGTCGGTAGCGACCTGCTGACATTTACTAAGGCGCGGTTGGAGCCAAGTCTGGTGGAACATGGGCAGACGGTTCGCATCGTGGCAAAAATCGCTTCGCCCATTGAGCCGCCCGTCAATGCCATTGTTGTCGCTCGTAATAATCGAACCGGCGAAAAATGGGAACTGGAGCCGCAAGGCAATGGCGTCTATGCCGGCGCGTTCGAGGTCAGCAAGCGGTTTCCCCTGCACGATCAGACGATCAGCCTGATCGCCTATGCCGCAAAAGAAAACACGCCCGGACGCCGCAAGGACGTCGAGCGTGCTATCGAAGGCGCAGGATTGTGGAACTCCGATAAGCCGTTTGTCTATAATCCGCTCTTAGTCGTCAGCCGTAGTCGCGCCGACCTGACGCTGACCGTGATTGCGCCCGACAAAACCCAACGCCGCAATTAATCCGTTGTTATCGGCAAGCGTAACGTAAACGTCGAACCGTTGCCGGGTGTGCTGTGTATGGCAACGGTTCCACCGTGCAGTTCGACAAGCCTCTTGACAAGATACAAGCCCAAGCCTGTGCCGGGAATGTTCCTGATCGAATCGCGCTCCGCCCGCTCATACTGCCGGAACAGTTTGGCTTGCTGTTCCGGTGTCAGTCCGACGCCCTCATCTTTGATTGCAATAACAACCGTATTTCCTTCGCGATTTGCGGTAAACGTAACATTTCCGCCCTCCGGCGCATACTTAATCGCATTGGAAAGCAGATTGCTCAAAATCTGGTTGAGTTTGTCCTCGTCTGCAAAAATCGTTTCGGGCAAATCGTCGGCAAACTGTGTGACAATCTGATGTCGTGCCGTATAGTATTTCGAGAACTTCTGACGCCGCACCAGTTTTTCCAATAACGGACACAATTCGATGGACGTTACTGCCAATGTCAGAGGACGCCCCGCCTCCAAGCGCGATACGTCAAGCAGTTCGTTGATCATATCCAGCAGCCGATCCGATTCGGCTTCAATCGTCTCGTGAAATTCGTGGGCGAGTTCCGGCGTGATCGCTTCTTCATCCAGCATCAGAGTCTGTACAAAGCCGCGAATCGAGGTCAACGGATTCCGCAGTTCGTGCGCGACCATCCCGATAAAGTCCGACTTGAGACGACTTGCCTCCTCTAATGCCAGCTGCTTCGTCTCCTGCCGATGAAGTTCGTCCTGCAATATCAAGCGTTCTTCGAGCGATTTACGCAAATTCTCATAGAGACGAGCATTCTCCATTGCAACCGCCGCTTGATTGGCAAACGCCGAAAGCATCGTCAGTTGGCGTTCGGTAAACATAGAGGATTGTGCGCGGTTATCTACATAGATGATGCCGAGAACACGCCCTTGCGTCATCAACGGCACGCACAATACCGAGCGCAAATTGGAGAATTGAACACTCTGACGCGCTGCGAACCGGGGGTCTTCCATCGCATTATGGGTCAGGAGCGGCTGCGCGGTATCCAAAACCGTTTCGACGACGGTACAGCTAATCTCCGCCCGATTTTGCAGATCGATGCCGGAGAGCGTCGCTTCAAGTGCCTCTTTTTCGAGATTGCGAACCGCTTCGCCCCACACGCGCCCCGTCTCCGAGTCAACCAGCATAATAAAGCCCCGCTCGGCGCGAACAAAGCGAATCACTTCCTCGATGGCAGTTTCCAGAACCCTGCTGAGTTCAAGGCTCGAATTGAGCAGTTGCCCCAATTGAAGCAGTTCGGCAAGATAATCGAGAGAGTCGTCCCCCAGCGTTTCCAGTGGCAATTCGGGCAAAGCGTTCATAAAATGATAGTCCTTCAAATTACGGGCAAAAGACAAGCAAATGGCGACATCTCTATTTTCGGCTTAATTTGCCTTTCCTTATAGGACGCTCTTTTTCTAAGAATGTGTTCCCTATCTGTCCCTGTTCTGACTATTGACCGACTTTTTTCTTACTTGTTTCGGGTTCTGCGAGGGCTTTTTCTGCCATTCGGGCGTATCGGCTATCGGGAGCGAGGCGCAAAGTCTCTTTCCACAGAGCATTTGCCTGTTTGATCTTGCCAGTCCGCTTGTAACCGTTTGCCAATTCTGTGAGGATTTCGCCGCGAGCATGAACCGAAATCTTCTTGAACCGCTCTTTGCCTATCAGTCTGCGCGTTTTTTCCAAGTCGGCAATAAGGGCTTCCCAACTTTCAGCGGGCATCTCTTCGTTTTTCCAATAGAGTCCCATCATGTGAACGGTGACGGCACGCATCGCGATAATATTGACATCGTCGGGACTGATGCTGACAGCGCGATCCATCTCTTTGCGGCTTTCCTGCAATAACCGCTTACCCTCGTCAACATTGCCGCGCAATTTGAGAAGTCCGGCACGCACCATCAAGCCGTTGCCCCGCCAGACCAACGCCCGCGCATCGTCGGGATTCTTTTGGAGCATGGCGTCCAACTCTGCCATTCCGCTCTCGAATTCTTGTGTTTTGCCCTGAAAAACCGAGAAGAATTTGCGCCGATATTCCGTAATAAACGGGTCTTCTAAAAACGAACTTTGATGATCTTCGTTTTTGGCACTATTTTGGGTTGGCGCGTCGGCAGTGGGTTTGGGAGCGGTTTGCGCCCGCGTCGGGGTCAAGTTTGCAATACCATAGACTGCCAATAACGAAAAAGCAATTTTATAATCAACGAATTTCATGAGAATTCTCCTTGCCAAACAAGTTATTCCACACTGATAGGTACGTTTTATCCCGCCGGATTTTCGCACCAAAGGCAAACAAAAAAGCCCTGCCGAACAAATTCGACAGGGCTTCAGCAGAGTATGAGTATTTAGACGCTCGAAAGTGTGATATTGTCGCCGTCAACATTCAGCGTGACACCCATGATATTGCTAAAAAAGCGTACCGGAACCCACATGGAATTTCCCTCAATATAGGGAGCAGATTGCAGGGTTTCCATTGCGCCGTCAATTTCGACTTGCGGATCATCGGCTTGAACACGGGCTTTCTTGCTTCCCAATTCGATGGTCGCCACTTTCGTCATATTGTCGAACGTGACATAGCCGCCGAGCAGGTCAGTGATTTTGCCAATCGGCACAAAGGTCGTGTCGTCCATGACAACGGGTTCGTCAATTCCTTCGCGCACGCTGCCATTGATCGTGTAAGGCATAATCGTCTCCTCCCTAAACGCAAAAAGGCAAAGAGAGACAAAATACTCTCTTTGCCATTATCTCATGAACTTAGTGGGCTTTTACTTCAAGCTCGTTCTTCACCGTATCGGTTTTGCCTGCCTCTTTGATTCGCGCCTCGGCAATTTGGGTCGCTTTTTTCTTCAGTTCCGTTGTCGCGACGTGACCCTTGAGATAGACGACGCCGTCTTTGGTATCAACATCAATTTTGTTGGCTATATTATTGAGGCCTGCATCGGCGACGATAGCCTCTTTGACCATCGGGGTTATCGCAAGCGCACCGGCGGCGTTTTCCCCTGCCTCTTCAGTCGCCTTGACGGCTCCCTCAGTAGCATTCTCAACGGCGTTTCCTGCCTTCATCGCGCCGTCAGCAGCGACCTCGCCTGCCTTGTCTGCGTCTTTCGCTACGCCATCAGCGGTATTGCCGCACCCAGTCAATGCCGCACCAAACAGAGCCATCAAACCTGTCAGTGCAAATAACTTCTTCATCGCTTTATCTCCTTCCCGAAATCTGTGTCGGGGAATTTGTGTTGCCTAATTTAGAACTTCACCGTTCTTCCGTGTATGATGACGAGCAAGCAAGCGAACGGGTTCCATGATTTTTTAATTGCTCGCTTCCCATATTTTGTGCAGGTCATGCAGGAGATTATACCAGTGATGGCGAAGAAAACGATATGATGAAATACGCCATTTGCAACGAGACCTTTCAAGAGTGGAATTGGGCGGAAACGTGCCGTGCCGTCGCCGAATTGGGCTATGACGGCATTGAAATCGCGCCCTTTACATTCATGTCTGATACGCTTCTCCCGGATGCCAACACACGGAAATCGGTTCGTCAAGAGGCGCAATCAGTGGGGTTAGAGATTGTTGGATTGCACTGGCTTCTTGTCGCACCGAAAGGGATGTCACTGACGAGCGATGACGGAGTAGTACGCGATATGACTGCGGGCTATCTCGAACTCCTCGCCGATTTTTGCGCTGATTTGGGCGGCGAGGTCATGGTTTTAGGGTCTCCGGCACAACGCCGCTTACCTCAGAATAATGTCGCACTGGCTCAAGACCGACTCGCAATCGGATTAGAACGGTGCTTGAAGCGTGCCGAGAAACACGGAATCACCGTCTGCCTCGAACCGCTTCCTGCTCCCGAAGCCGACTTCATTCTCACACTCGAAGAGGCAATTGCAATGATCGAGCGTATCGGGCATCCCAATCTCAAAACAATCTTCGACGTGAAAAGCGCGTCGAGTGAGAGCAAGCCGCACACCGAACTGTTGCGCGAGTTCGCGCCCTATATTGCCCATGTTCACGCCAACGATGCAAACCGACGCGGTCCCGGATTTGGCGAGACCGATTTTGTGCCGATCTTCGACACCTTAAAAGAGATCGCTTATACGGGATATGTCTCGGTAGAAGTGTTCGACTACTCGCCCGATCCCGTCACGATTGCCCGCGAAAGTTTGCACTATATGAAAGAGTGCGAATCCAAAGGAGAATAACACCATGCAAGCACCACCCCCGCCGCCCAATGTTCCGCCGATGCCGAACCAACAACCGCCACAGGGTTCTCAGACAATGCCGCCCCCGCCACCGAAACAGAAGTTTCCGGTTTGGGCAATTGTGCTGCTCAGCTGCGGAGGATGCGCCGTTCTCGGCGTGATCGTTCTTGCGGCTGTTCTGTTTCCCGTCTTTGCACAGGCAAGCGAAAAAGCCCGCCAAACTTCTTGCTTATCCAACATGAAACGGATGGGGACAAGTCTGGCAATGTATATGCAGGACTATGATGAGAGGATGCCGCCCGCCGCCGAGTGGATGGATGTGAATGTGCCATACATGAGCGATGAAAAGTTCTTTCATTGCCCGTCTGCCGCACAAGACGACAAATCGGCTTATGGCTATGCGTTCAATGAAGAGTTGTCCGGCGTTTCACTGGCACGGATCGCGAATCCAGCATTTGGTACAATGATTTTCGAGTCGAGCAAAACGGGTCGCAATGAAACAGACCCACTCCAAAGCGTGATGAATCCACCGCGTCATTATCGCACTGTTAATAACGCCACCTACATTGACGGACACGCCAAATCTCTGATGGGCGCACAGGCAACTTTAGGAGGGAAGCCGGAAATTGGAAGTGACAGTCAATTTCCGTAGTCCGGCTATGGAGATCAATGAGACATTCGCGGGCGACGATGCCGATGAGATTGTCGGGGCGATGAAATCTCGCATTGCCAAAAATTCACCGTTCGCGATGCGCCTTCTCATAGGTGGGATGTCGAAAGCGATGTTCATGCAGGAAGTCGTGAATCGTTACAACGATTACGCAAATAAACCCCTCACGATGCCCGATTCCAGCGAGGAGTTTCTGGAGTTGATGCAGCGTGAGGGAATTGCAGCGATTTTCTCATAGCAAGATATTGATCAGCGTGCGTAAGAACCCACTGCGGGTACAAGAACGTACCCGCCT
>CAZPZP010000220.1:0-6593 GCA_964591025.1 uncultured Chthonomonadaceae bacterium | reverse complement strand
TCCACACTCACTCTCGCACTTTTAGGCGTCACCACCACCACCATCGGGGCGTTCGCTCAGGGCAAACCCGTAGAGAAGCCCAAAGACGCGGCACAACCAGTTCAGGTGGCAGCCAAGCCTGAACCCAACCCTGCTCCCAAAAAGCAGGACGAACCCAAAAAAGAGGAACCTGCCGCTCCTGCCGCTCCTGCTGAAGGCGAAGTCACCGTCACCGGATTGCTCGACTTCTATTTCGGCTACAACGCCCGCGCTCCCCGCAACGCCACCGGAGGAGCCTTTACCGGCATCACCACACCGAGCGGCGAGTTCATTCGCCAAGACAACTTCGGGCTGTTCTTCAATATCCGTGACCGCGAACCGTCATTCAGTCTCGGTGAAGTCAACATCGTCCGCACGGCGGGCAAGGGCTTTCCCCTCGGAGCCACCGTGACCCTGACCTTCGGCGATGCGGCGCGATTGTTCCATGCCACCGAACCGGGCGGAACCAGCAGTTGGCAGACACTCCATAATGCGTATCTGACCTACAACTTCGCGTTGGGTAGGCGGACGGCGGTCTTGGACTTCGGCAAGTGGGCAAGTCCGTTTGGGGCGGAAGTCTTGGAATCGTATCTCAACGACAACTACAGTCGCGCCTATACGTTCTGGTATGGCGTGCCGTTCTATCATGCCGGAGCGCGAGTGACGGTTCCGATTACGGACAAACTCTCGACCCAACTCTCCATCTCCAACGGCTGGAACAATGTCGCCGATGACAACGACGGCAAGACCTTCTACGGTCAACTCATCTACAAGCCGAGTCCGATTTGGACATCAACGTTGAGTTATATCGGGGGTCTGGAAGGCACAGGAGCGTATGGCACGATTGCTCCGACAGCGGGCGGCGGCAGCGTGACGACACACCTGCTCGACTGGGTGAACGTGGTACAGGCGACGCCCAAACTGAAACTGACGGCATGGGGAGCGTATGGCAGTGCCGACGGCAACATTCGAGGCTTCAATGCGGCGGGGGCGACGCCGGGCAGACTGACGGGCAACTGGCTGGGGTTGGTGGGTTCTGCCAAGTACCAGATCAGTTCCAACGTCGCCATCGGAGCGCGTATCGAGCAGTTCGAGGATTATGCCCGGACGGGGGGCATCGGTCCTCGGTTCCAACTGCCCGGTTACTTGAAGATGCAGGAAGCGACGCTGACGCTGGAGTACACAGCGTTGAAGGGACAGTCCATCACGCGGTTGGAGTATCGTCATGACCGTTCCAACCAAGCGGTGTTCGGTTCGGGGAGCGGGGCGGGAGTGCGGGATCAGGACACGCTCTATCTCTCCCAAGTCTTCAAGTTCTAAATCATCTCTTCCCTTCTCTCTCTCAAACAAATAGAGAGGGATTTTGGTGCAGTGTTGCATCACCCAACCCATTTATCCTCGTTGCTCCCGCAATGACGCGGGCAGCCATTGACACAAGAGAGACACAAAAAATGCTCAAACCTGTCATGGCGGCTTTGCACCGCCGGAGTCGTGTGATTCCGACTTCTTTCCTTATCGGAGTTTTGCTTCTGCTCTCCGCCTGTGCCGTGTTCGCTCAAGACGCAGTGGCCGCCGCTGCCCCTGCCGTTGCTGCCGCCCCGACCGTTGACAAAGGCGATACGGCTTGGATGCTGATGTCCGCCGCATTGGTTTTGTTGATGACGCCGGGCTTGGCTCTGTTCTATGGCGGCATGGTGCGTTCCAAAAACGTGCTGAATATGCTCATGCAGTCGTTCATTGCAATAGCAGTTGTCACGCTCATTTGGGTGACAGTCGGCTACAGTCTCGCCTTCGCACCGGGAAGCCCTTTCCTCGGCGGCATGGATTATGTCGGCTTGAAGGGCGTCGGGCAGGAGGCGTTTACGCTCAACGGCACAGGCGTTACGATTCCGCATCAAGTGTTCATGATCTATCAGATGATGTTCGCCATCATCACGCCCGCCCTGATCAGCGGAGCCATCGCAGAGCGCATGAAATTTGGGGCATATGTGATTTTCATCGCCCTGTGGAGTCTGCTCGTTTATAGCCCGCTCGCGCATATGGTTTGGGGCGAAGGCGGCTACCTGTTCAAATTGGGCGCGTTGGATTTTGCCGGTGGAACCGTTGTTCATATCTCATCGGGCATCTCAGCATTGGTTCTCTGTATCATGCTCGGCAAGCGTCGTACCAGCAGCGTGGACGATCTGCGCCCGCACAACCTGCCGATGACCTTGATCGGCACGGGATTGCTATGGTTCGGTTGGTTCGGATTCAATGCGGGTTCTGCTGTCGGTTCGGGCGGCTTGGCGGGTTCGGCGTTCGTCGTTACGCACGTTGCCGCCGCGACTGCCGGATTGGTCTGGATTTTGATTGAGTGGGCTGTTCTCAAAAAGCCGACTGCCTTGGGTTTCGCAACAGGTGCGGTAGCAGGATTGGTCGCCATCACTCCGGCTTCCGGTTTTGTCAATGCGACATCGGCGATTATTATCGGGGCGGGCGTCTCTGTCATCTCCTATCTCGCCATCAAAATCAAGTCCAAAGCGGGCTATGACGATACGCTCGATGTGTTCGCCGTGCATGGCGTCGGCGGCATTTGGGGAGCCATTGCGACGGGCTTGTTTGCCTCTCGCGCCGTCAACACAGTCGTACTTGAAGCCGAGCAGGGTCTTTTGGCGGGCGGCAATGCCACGCTTCTCATCAAGCAGTTGACTGCCATTGGCGTCGCAATTGCGTTCGCTGTTGTCGGAACGCTTCTCATCGGCGGCGTTCTCAAGATGGTTATGGGCTTGAAGGTCAGTGAATCCGAAGAACAAGCGGGTCTCGACTTGACACAGCACGACGAATCGGCGTATGCCGGTGCCTCGCTCGATTCGGGTATGGTCGCGCATCAGGCGGTCACTTCCGTGCCGCTCGGCGCAACCAAAGTGGAGACGGCACACTAAGCAGAGAGGAGAAGCACGATGATCAAAGTGGAAGCGTTGATACGCCCCCAAAAACTGGACGATGTGAAAACCGCCCTTTCGGAAATCGGCATCAAAGGGATGACGGTCACGGAGGTTCGCGGTTCCGGCAAGCAAAAAGGGTTCACTCAGCACTATCGCGGTGCGGAATATACGGTCAATCTCTTGCAGAAGATCAAGATAGAGATTGTCGTCCCCGACAGCGAGGCAAAAATGGTTGCCAATACCATCGCGGAAGCGGCACGCACCGGCGAGATCGGCGACGGCAAAATCTTCTTGGTTCCCGTTGCCGAAGTGATCCGTATCCGCACGGGCGAAGAGGGCGACATTGCCCTGAATTGATCGCGTATCGGGTGTATTGAAGCCGTTTCCCAAACCTCGCAGGAGGTTTGGGAAACGGCATTTTCATTTTTTGGCTTGTCCTACAGGCATTCACCAGAATTCTCAGGTATCCTTATTCTCTATGAGGCGCAAAAAGAAACAACCATCAGAACCTGCTGCCCCGACACAGCCTTATGATGTCACCACCAAAGAATTGGTCGAAAAGCATCCTGAAGACTGGCTGGAATTTCTCGGATTCCCTCCCGCTCCGGTGACAGTGACCGAAGCCGGAATAGCGGCACTGTCGTTCGCAGCCGACAAGGTGTTGCGCGTTGATGATCCCGACCAACCCTTTATCCTGCATATCGAATTCCAATCCGGTCATGATCTCACGCTGGATAACCGAGTACTGCGCTACAATGTTCTGCTGGAAGAGCGTCACAAAATCCCTGTCGTCAGTATTGCGATTCTGCTGCGCCCGGAAGCCGAAGGTATTGGAGTCACGGGACGAGTCCAGCGCGTTGCAGGCGGCGGCAGAACCCGGCTTGACTTCGAGTATACTGTAGTACGGCTATGGGAAATTTCGCCGGATATCCTGCTTGATGCGGGCTTGGCATTGTTGCCTCTGGCTCCTGTCTCGCAAGTGACAGAAGAGGAACTTCCCGCGTTGATTATGAAAATGAAGGCGCGGCTTTCCGTCGAGACGAACGTTGCCGAAGTGAACAGCCTTTGGCTGGCGACGTTTCTCTTGATGGGATTACGTTTCAGTGAAGCCTTTATTGATACTTTGCTGGAAGGAGTCGGAAACATGAAAGAATCGGTCACTTACCAAAAAATTCTGCGTGAAGGCAGAGCAGAAGGGATTGCCCTTGGCAAGCAGGAAGGTATCGCCCTTGGCAAGCAGGAAGGCATTGCTCTTGGCAAGCAGGAAGGCAGAATTAGCGAACTCAAAAGTGTGATCGAGCGATTCGGAATAAAGCGTTTCGGGACACCTGATCCGGCGAAAATCGCTCGCATCAATGCCATAACCGACATTCTTGCGCTCGAAGCCCTTGCTGACCGACTGCTGGAAGTGGAAAGTTGGGATGAGCTTCTTGAGTCGATCTGAGTGAGGTTTTGCTCGTTTTTGCCGTAGAATACTCTTGTGAACCAAACACTCATCCAAGGCAAATACCAGATTACCCGCGAAATCGCCCGCAGCAATGATATTGTCTACGAGGCGCAGGACACGGCGTTTGGGCGCAAAATCGCGCTCAAAGAGTTGAACCTTGCTCAAGGTTTGACAGGTTCGGCACGTCGCGAACGGATCGAACGCTTTCACCGTGAAGCCAAAGCCGCCGGCAAACTCAGTCATCCGCATATCGTCTCGATTTTCGATTATGGCGAGGACAACGGACGTTATTTTATCGCGATGGAGTTTCTTGAAGGGCAGACATTGCGCGACAAAATTATGGCACGCGGAGCCTTTGCCATTCCCGATGCCCTCGAAGTTGCCAGTCAGATATTGGATGCCCTCGGCTATGCCCACCAGCGCGGCGTCATTCATCGTGACATCAAGCCGGACAATATCCACATTCTGCCGGGCGGTCAAGCCAAACTCACGGATTTCGGGATCGCCCGCATCAGTGAAGAGCCGCAGCTGACAAGCGATGGGCAGATTTTCGGCACGCCGTCGTTTATGTCACCGGAGCAGATTGTGGGCGGTGCGATAGACCACCGTTCGGATTTGTTTTCTCTTGGAATTGTGCTGTATGAGATGCTTGCGGGGCGGCGTCCGTTCGTCGGCGACAGCGTGATCAGCATTACGTATGCGATCATGAACGTGGAACCGCCTCCGATTGCGGGCTTGCCCTATGGCTTGGAGCAAGTTCTGCGGCGGGCATTGGCGAAAAGTTCCTTGCACCGTTATAGTAGCGCAGAGGAATTCAAACAGGCACTCAAAACCGCTGACCAAACGCCCGCCCTTTTCCTCAATAATAACAATCTGCACAGCGGCAGGACGGGCGCGTTTCCGCAAGCCTATCCGCAACAGCAACCGCCGCCTCCCATGAATAACGCGGCTTATGGCTCGGTTCCGCACCAATCGCCCTACCCTCAGCAACCGCCGCCAATGATGCAGGGTTATCCGCCGCCGACGGTTGTTCATGGCTATCCTCAACCCATGCCGATCCCGCAAATCCCGCCGACGATGCAGCAACCACCGCCGCAAAACGCTGCGGCGTTCGGGTTTCCAGCGCAGAGTGCAAAGCAGCCACTTGTCACCATATCGCCAACCGGAAAATCTTACCTCCGCACAATCGCCGTTGCTATCATCATAGGAAGCGTGATCGCATTTGGCGTAATCGGATTTAACAAAGCTTTCTCAGCACATCAAATCAAAGAACAAGACAAACCCGCCATCGCTCTGAAAAAGCAAGCAGATACTAAATATCAAGCGAAGGATTTTCAGAATGCTCTCAAGGATTACCTCAAGGCTCTTGAAACAAAACCGACTCCTGCAACAGCAAAGTATATCAAAACGAGTGCAGCTTACTGTTATTTTGAGTTGGCACAACTGGCAAAAGGTAAAGGGAATTATGAGAGTGCTAAGGAGCATTATTGGGGAGCAATCAAGATCGATCCAACTTACTCTAAAGCAAGTGACGAATTAACGGAAATGCTGAAAGCAATTGGCAAAACGCATGAGGCAGAACAAGTCTCTCAGCAAATCCCGCCTGTAATATCGACGCAATCAGGTTTGCAGGAAAGCACACCAAATTCCGCGCCACCACTTAGTAATCCAAGTGGCAAATCTAATACCCACGCTCCAACACCTGATGAACGATTGCAAGAAGCAAACGCATTATATCAGAACGGGCTAAAACTTGAAAAAGAAGGAAGAACTGCTGATGCTATCATTAAATATGAGGCAGCTGTACCATTGTTGGGGGGAGTCATTGATAGAACATTGGTTACAGAGTTGAGAAATAGAATTAAAAGCCTTCGTAATGGCAATAATGCAGCCACCAGCGATATACCATAACAGCATTATTCATCATAATCTGTTGGTGGTAATTTTCGTCTATTCTCGATAGTTGTCAGTGTCCGCGTTGATAAATCGGCAAGTTTATCTTGTATGTGTTTTGCCTCTTCCGGCGTCAATCCAAACAACTCTTCTACCGTTGTTTCGACAAATCCAGCAGATTCCAATCGTTCACGAGTTTCTGCATTCATTCCGTTTATCCTCCAATGTCCAGTGATACTCTGGTACTATTCCGCTTAGTGCGTGAATGGTATAATGCGGTTATCGGAATCCAAAAGGAAGCAAAGCAATGC
>CAZPZP010000219.1:0-6593 GCA_964591025.1 uncultured Chthonomonadaceae bacterium | reverse complement strand
TCCCGCATTGAGTCCGCGAAGGCGGACTTCGTGCTTTTGTGGTATCGGTTTTAACTGCCCGCCAAGCATGGAACGATTTAATTTTTGAGAGTCCCTTAATCGGATTTTAATGTAGACAACGGTTGCGGCTTTTTTGCCGAATATGCTATACTTTTTTCCCCGCAGAGCAGAGTGTTCTGCGGTTGCATCACCGACGATGGGGCAACTCTCGTCGTGTCTGCCGCGAAATGAGCCTGATCTCTTCTCGGCACAAAGGACGCCGCATATCGTGTTCGATGGCATACGGGAAGATATTCGCACGGTTTTTGCCAAAGACCCTGCCGCCCGCAGTGTGCTGGAGGTTTTGACCTATCAAGGCTTGCACGCGCTGTGGCTGCATCGGGTCGCACACGGACTCTGGCGGCACAATCTGAAACTGCTGGCACGAATCGTCTCGCAGTTCAGCCGCTTTGTGACGCATATCGAAATCCATCCCGGTGCACAGATCGGCAGACGGTTTTTTATTGATCACGGCGACGGCGTTGTCATTGGCGAGACAACGATTATCGGCGACGACGTTCTGCTGTACCATCAAGTGACGCTTGGCGGAACTAGTCTGCATAAACACAAACGCCATCCAACGCTTGGCAACAATGTTTTGGTGGGAATGGGCGCGGCAATTTTGGGCGCGGTAACGATTGGCGACAATTGTAAAATCGGAGCCAATGCCGTCGTCAACAAAGATATTCCGCCGAATTGTACGGTAGTCGGTATTCCGGGTCGCATTGTGCGGCGCGACGGCGCACGTACTGACAGCGACGTTCCAGTCATGGACGATGTGATCAACCGCGTCGATCCGCAAGATGTGACGATCAGCGAATTGCGGGACAAAATCGAAGCCCTCGAACGCCATACCCAAAAATTAGAAGCGATGATCTGTCGCGAAGACGACGCAGAACAATACGAGGATTATCCTTTAACAAGCCCATGAGTAACACTGTTTCAGCAACACAACCGCTCCCACATACTCGCACGCGCCGCAATACGACGCGCCGAATTTTGACCCTTTTCGGCATTGGAATCGCCGTGCTTATTGCGGCAGGTTTGGGCGTCGTTGCAGCAGTTTCGCGTCCTGATGGCACAATTGCGTCTGGTGTGCGGCTGGCAGGGCAGGATTTGGGCGGTAAAACACCGACACAAGCCAAGCAGCAGATCACGCAATGGGCGGAACAGTTCGACAAGGTAAAATTCACGCTCAAGTTTGCGCCGGAAACGGGAATCAAGCGCGTTTGGAAATCTACGGCGGGCGAATTGGGCTTGAAAGTGGAGACGCAAGCGACCTTGAACAAAGTGACAAGCGCGGCACTGCCGGGCGTTTTGGCGCGTATCGCGGCATTTGTTTCCCCTTCTAAGCAGACCCAAGATATTCCGCCCATCGTGACTGTTGATGAGCAAAAAATACGGGCTGTTCTAGGACAAATCGGGCTGAAAATCAACCGCCGAGCCAAAAACGCGAAAGTCAAATTTGTGTCCGGCGGCTTCAATGTAACGAAAGAGACTCTCGGCGTGGTGATGGACATCGAAGAGTCGGTCAAAGCCGTCAATGCGCGTTGGCAGGAGTTCGAGCAGACTCTGACAAAGCCATCTGACACGCCGAATGAGGAACCCCTCGCTCCGTCGCTTGACCCGCCAGCAGAGAGAACCGCCAAAGCATCGGAAGAGATGCAGGGCATACCCAAATCGTCCATCAAAACGCAGCTCGTCGCCAATATCACACAGCCCAAAATCACGGCGGCGTTGTTCAAACAGATGGATACGCAGCCCATCGGTTCGTTTTCGACGCACTTCGGAGGAACCGGCGCGAGTCGGGGCAGCAATATCGCCCTTGCCACTGGGAAAATTGACGGCACGGTTCTCGCTCCCGGTGAAATCTTTTCTTACAACGGGACGGTGGGTTCGCGTACTGCCCGTGCCGGATTCAAGAACGCGCCGGTGATCGTCAAGGGCGAACTGGTTCCGGGCATCGGCGGCGGCATCTGTCAAGTCTCGACAACGCTGTACAATGCGGTTTTGCTCTCCGACCTCAAAATTGTGCGGCGTTCGCATCATGCGTTTCCCGTCCATTATGTTCCTGCGGGACGCGACGCGACGGTTGTTGACGGCGCGATTGACTTTCAATTCCAGAACAGCACCGAAGCCCCAATTGTGATTGTGGCGTCATCACGCGGCGGACGATTATCTTTCCGCATTTTGGGCAAGCGCGTGCCGGGCAAATCGGTGAGTATCGGGCTTGCAGGGCATACAGTTCAAGCCGCTCCCGTTCGTACCATTCCCGATAAACGACTGCCCGCCGGAAAAACTGTTGTGGAAGATAAAGGGCATCGCGGGCATCGCGTGACAGTCTATCGCATTGTCAAGCAAGACGGCGAAGTTGTCAAGCGAGAACGAATTGCCAGCGACGTATACCGTGTATTCCCGCGTGTGGTGCGTGTTGGAACCGCTGTCAAGGCAAAACCCAAAGACGCCGCGTCAGCAGCCAAAACCCCACTCACAGAGGGCGTCAACACTCCCACAGAAACCCCGTCGCTCCCGTCGGACAGCGCGGCAACAGAGATACCGCCCCAATAGATCGAGAGCCGCACAATGATTCTTTCGTACAGAGAATATGAGATAGACGAAGACCGCAGTCGGCTCGATTTTGCATTGGTACACGGCTGGCTTTCCCAAACCTACTGGCATACTGATTTGACTCAAGAAACTGTTGAGAAAACAGCAAAGCACTCTTCGCTTGTCGTCGGTTGCTATCGCGACGGCGTTCAAACCGGGTATCTGCGCGTGGTTTCGGATACGGTACGATTTGCCTATCTCGCCGATGTCATTGTTGATGAGGCATATCGGGGCAAGGGAATCGGGCGGGCAATGGTGAAATACGCCCTTGAGCATCCCGATTATGCAACGGTCTCGCGCTGGATGCTGGCGACCCGCGACGCGCACGGCGTTTACGAAGGCTTCGGTTTCAAGCCGCTCGAAAAGCCTGAGAGCTGGATGATCTACGTTCCCAATTTGGGAAAACAAAATTTTTGACAAGGAGAAAACTAATGTCTGTTCAACAAAACATCAAGGACAAAGAGTACGTTTCACAAAAAGGCAATGAGATTTACAATCAAAGCGTTTTGCCTACACTTGATATTGATGAGATGAAGGGAAAAATCGTCGCTATTGATATTGATTCAGGAGAGCATACAATTGCTGAGACCACTCTTGAAGCAGGAAATCGAATGTTCCAAAAACATCCTCAAGCCCGAATATTGTACAAGCGCATTGGCTTCCCTTATATGCGACGGATGGCAACAATGGTGAACTATTCATGATCACAGGATACATTGATGAGGATTTTGTTCCTTTAATTCGCCTATTTGTTCACGGAACGCAGGGACAATTTCACGAAATCGAAGCCGTTTTCGACACAGGTTACAACAGTTATCTTACAATACCACCTGCATTGATCGAAGCTTTGGGACTGCCTTATAAGGGCGAGCAAGAGGTTATGCTTGCTGACGGAAAAATCCATACGGCACTCACTTATTATGGCACAGTGAAGACAGACAAAACACTTGTCAATGTAGAAATCGAAGCCGCAGAGGGAATACCAATAGCAGGAATGAGACTCTTTGACGGCTATCGCGCCGCAATGGATATTGAGACAAACGGCAGTTTGTCTTTGGAAGAGAAATAGCCCGTGCTGACTCTTGTTGCAACTCCAATAGGAAATTTGAGCGACATCACGCTACGGGCGTTAGAAACGCTGCGTGCCGCCGATTTTATTGCCAGCGAAGACACGCGCAAAACCGGATTCCTCCTCAAACACTACGAAATTTCCAAGCCGCAAATCGCCTTTCATGAGCATAACGAAGGCAGAGCGGGCGGGCGTATTCTCGCCTTGCTGCAAGAGGGTAAACATATTGCTCTTGTGACCGATGCCGGAACGCCCGGTATCGCCGATCCCGGATATACACTCGTGCGAAAAGCGATAGACGCCGGTCTGCCTGTGAGCATGATGCCGGGAGCCGCCGGATTAATAATGGCGGTGGTTCTCTCTGGCTTGGCGGTTCACAGTTTCACGTTTCGCGGGTTTCCGCCGCGCAAATCGGGACAACGCCAACGCTTCTTCGCCCTCGATAAATTCTCCGCGCATACTCTCATTTTTTATGAAAGCCCGCATCGCCTCGATCCGTTTTTGGCAGACGCCATCGCTGTCTATGGCGACAGGCAAGCCGCTCTCGCCAACGACCTCACCAAGAAATTCGAGACGATAGATCGCGGCACACTCTCCGAACTGCGCGAAGTTCTCATAAAGACGCCGCCGCGTGGCGAGTATATCGTCGTCATCGCCGGAATTGACCGCAAAGAGGCGGAAGCAGCACTTGCCGAAACCGAAGAGGAAGACGAAGAAGAATTGGATGAGCAAGATGAGCAGGACGAGGACGGCAGCGAATGAACAAAACGCTGGTGACCCTCCACGGCGCGATTCCTCTCCCCGCGTTTCTGCCGGATGCGACGCTCGGCGTCGTGCGCTCGCTCGATGCAGGTGATTTGGAAACCGTTGGCATTCAGGCACTGGTCATGAACGCCTATCACCTCATGCAGAAGCCCGGAACCTCGACAGTTCACGCACTCGGCGGCATCCATACTATGGCGGGTTGGAACCGTCCCATTTTGACCGATTCGGGCGGATTTCAAGCGTATTCTCTCATTCGCCAAAATGCGAAATTCGGCAAATTGACCGATCAAGGCATACGGTTCAAGCCCGAAGGAGCGGAGCGCGAATTTCTGCTGACTCCCGAAAAGTGCGTCCAAGTTCAGTTGGCGTATGGCGCGGATATTGTCGTCTGCCTCGACGAATGCACGCACGTAGATGATCCCGCTTCGGAGCAGGAACTTTCCGTTACGCGCACGATTCAATGGGCGAAGCGGTGCAAAGAGGAATTTGTTCGCATTCTTAAACAGCGCAAAATCGTCCTGACCGATGCGCCGCGTCCCTTGTTATTCGGCGTGGTGCAGGGCGGAGGCGATGCGGCATTGCGGCAGCGTTGTGCGGACGCTTTGCTTGAGATCGGATTCGACGGCTTCGGGTATGGCGGCTGGCCCCTCAACGCGCAGAACAATTTGCTGACCGAAATGCTTCAAGCGACCCGCGAGGCGATTCCTCTCGAATTTCCCTTGCACGCGCTTGGTGTCGGACATCCGGCGAGTATGGCGGCGTGCGCGAAAATGGGTTATTCGACGTTCGACAGTGCGCTCCCGACACGCGACGCCCGCACCGGCAGACTTTATATTTGGCAGACCGATCCGCACAAGGCGGAATTCGACTTTGCTGGCAATTGGCTCAAAACGCTGTATATTGACGATGAGAAGCACCGCAAGAGCGATAAGCCGATCTCCCCTTTTTGCGATTGCCCGACGTGTACGCGCTACTCCGTCGGCTACCTGCGTCATCTCCACAAATCGGGCGAAACCCTGTATTTTCGCTTAGCGACCCTTCACAATCTGCGATTCATCATGCAACTCATGCAGATTCTCCGAACAAACTGATTCTCAGGAACAATTTGGCGGGTTTTTGCATTTATACGGTATGAGACATATCCTATCGAAGTGATATGACATTCTCATGCAAGGAAACAAACCATGAAACGCTTGAACACAGTTCATTCTACGCTGGCAGTCTTGACGCTCGCCGCGCTCGCTGTTCCAGCATCGGCACAATTCGGCGGCAATTTCGGAACGCCTTACGGCAGAAATGCAGGGGCATATTTTGGCGGATTTCAGTCTTATGGAAATCCTTTTGCGAATTTCTACTACGGACAGGTTTCGCCTAATCTCTATTATGGTCAAGGTATGTCTAACGTAATTTTGCAAGGGGGCGCAAACTTCCCCTACTATGGCTGGAACCAAAACACGGTTGTCAATCCTGATGGCTCGCTCGATCTGCCGCCCTACTCAGAAGTCTATGGTGCAAACGGCAACTTCACTCAGACTGAGCCAAATGCGGAAGCAGTTCCTGCGCGGAACCGCTCCAATACTTTACCGCGTGCATCGGATTCGATTCAAGTCAGTAAAGACCGCAATCGCATCTCTTTTGCATGGCAGGGCAATTCCGATTCTGTCCGAAGAATCACGTTCACTCTCTTGGATCGGGCAAAGCAGCCGCTTCGGCAACAGGTCATCACCAAGTTGCCTGCCGAGGCATACTTGACGCGCAATAGCCGAACAGCGTACTATCGTGTTGCCGTCGAATACATCAATGGAACGACAAACACAATCGTTGCTCCGCTCTGACATCAGTCGTTTTGGGCGGGGGTTGAAAACCCCCGCAGAAACAACGAAATGCCGGAATGAGTTTTCGCTCATTCCGGCATTTTTTGTCACAACAGACTTCTTGCAAGAGTCGGGTACAAGAACGTACCCGCCTGAAAAACAGACGTCCTGCGGACGAAATCCCAATTTGAGAGTGTTACCCTCTGGATTGGGATTGAGTGCGAAGCACGGCACGGCGAAACGCCCCTATCGGAGGAATTTATTCCGCCGTGTCACGCACGGCGGAACGAGACCTGCAC
>CAZPZP010000218.1:0-6608 GCA_964591025.1 uncultured Chthonomonadaceae bacterium | reverse complement strand
CCTCTTGACAGATCGACGCGAATCATGATAGTATCGCGGATACTACCGATAGGGCGAGGAAATTATGTTATCCCTAAATCTGTGCCGCTATTCTCATAGCATCTGTCTCTCAACTCTTTCTCTGCTCGCGCTGACATTCAGTCGCTTGCCGTTGTTCGCGCAAGAGCCGCTCGAAGTTCTCGAAACGGCGAAGGTTCAGCCGCCACCGGAGATTGTTGCCGTCAACTTCCGTGAACGCCCCAATTTTCCCGCCGACCCCCAGCGTCTACGCCGTACCGTGACTATTGACGGCAAAATCGAGAGCGGCGAATGGGATACGTTCTACTCCGCCAAAGATGCCGCAACGGACAAAGGCACTTTCTACTGCAACTGGGACGAGGACTATCTGTATCTTGCGGTCAAATCGCCGAAGGGAACCCTCGTGTTCGACATTGACACAGGCGGCGACGGCTGGCTCCGCAGTGCCGACAATCTCGAAATTGTTGTAGGCAGTGTCGAAGAGGATAAACCCGTTTCTGTGGCGGTGCGTTTGCTCGATGCCGCCAACAGCAAAGATACTCCTGTCTGGAAAGAGGACGAAACCGTCGGCAAAGGCTTGAAAGTTGTCGGCAAAATGATTGGCGGCGAGCAGATTGTCGAGATTGCGATCCCAAAAGGCATGGGCAGTCTGGTCTCGCGCAACGGGGCGAATATCGGACTGCGCTATGAGTGGCTTCCGCCCGCCGATGCCGCCGCCTATAAGCCAACCGCTCCGTTCGAGCCGCATCTCTTGGTGGATGCCTCGCTGGTGATTTCACGGGTCAAGCCGATTGCCGGAGTCAATCCGCGCCTGTCGCTTTCTGATACCAAATGCACCGTTGGGCAAACGCTGTATGCGACGTTTGAGTTATTGAATCAGACCGACAAAGCCATGCCGCTCAAAGCAGTCACATGGCAGGGACTCGGCAGTTCCGCCGACGCCCTCAATCTGATCCGCGAAGTGAATGTCCCGCCGATCCCAAGCCTCAAAACATGGAAACGCGGCTACAAAACTGTTCTTCCGTCCGATCTGCCGCCGGGTTCTTATGCCCTCACCGTGACGGCAACAACGGCGGACGGCGAACAGGCGTTGGGCGAAGCCGCGTTTACGGTTGTCGAACCGCTTCAGGTGCAAATGGGCAGCACTCCCGCGCCCGTCGCGATTGTTGGGCAGACGAAACTGACCGTTGACGTGGACATTTTCAGCGCGGTTGCCGACGGCACGCGGGGCGATGTGGAATTGGTCAACATTCCTGCGGGTTGGGAACTCAAAGGCAGCAAAAAACGCGGATGGTCTGTGGATCGTCAGGACGCCCGCCGCGTCTCGCGCTTCAACTTCCTCCTGCCGTCCACCACTCCCGCCGGAGAATATCCCATCGAGGCAACCGTTACATGGCACGGGCGCACATGGCGCGTCAAGCAGACGGTCAAAGTCGTCCGAACCGACGCGCAAACCCCAGCAACACCGGACAAGGATAAACCTTAACTGTGCAACCGAATGCGGCGATTGAAACACACAAACTGTGCAAAACCTATCGGGGCTTTACGGCGGTGCGCGAATTGGACTTAACGGTTCCATTCGGCACCGTCTTCGGCTTTTTAGGTCCAAACGGGGCAGGTAAAACCACCACGATCATGATGCTGCTCGGTAATGTGCGCCCAACGTACGGGCATGGCAGCATTCTTGGCAGACCGCTTGGCGACAAAAACGCCCGCAAGCGCATCGGGTTTTTGCCGGAGAAATTTCAATTCCATGAGTTCTTGACCGCGACGGAATTTCTGCATCTGCACGGCAAACTTTCGGGCATGAACAGCGCGGAGCGAGAGCGGCGCGTGCCGTATGTGCTGGAGCGTGTCGGGCTTGCTGACCGCGCCCATTCTAAACTGCGCGAGTTCAGCAAAGGGATGCAGCAGCGTATCGGGCTGGCACAGGCGATCCTGCATGATCCCGAACTTGTCATTCTCGATGAGCCGACTTCCGCCCTCGATCCGATTGGGCGGCGCGATGTGCGCGACATTGTTGCGGAACTCAAGGCGCAGGGCAAAACGGTTCTGCTCAATTCGCACTTGCTTTCAGAGATCGAGATGATCTGTGACCGCGTGGCGATCATCAAAAAGGGCGAAGTCGCCATACAAGGCACGATTGACGAACTGCTCGGAACAACGCAAACCGTCGAAATCGAAGTGCGAAATATGAACGATACCGCGCTTGCCGCCGTGCGTGGTATTGCCGCAAAATTGCGAATGGAGCGCATTCCGCTCTCGAAATTTACCGCGTGGGTGCATACCGAGGACGATATTCCGGCGTTGGCGCGTGCCATTGTCTCCAATGGTGTCGATCTCCTCTCCCTGACGCCGCGCCGTGAAACCCTCGAAGATGTTTTTGTTCGCGTCATCAAGGAATAGATTTGGGTTGATAGAAACGCCGATTGGCACGATACTCTATGTTGAGTTCCGGCGAGGTAAATTCGATGCGTTTGCCGGGCAGCACACGGGGTTTTAATCGTAAGGTTGTTGGTGTCGTCGCTACATTCCTTATGCCGCGCTCGATAAGGACGCGACTTTTACTCACATTACACGCCAATTTCGTTTGTTCCGACAGGGTTTTTGTAGAGGAGAACAAGGGAGATGATGAAGTCTTCTTCTAATCCCCAGTACGCTTCGGAGTCATTGACACCCAACTCAAAAAAACGGAGAATCGCCTCGCCTTCGATCAACAGATGGACAACAGGAATGATCATTGCCGCCCCAAGACTTTGCATCGGCAAAGAGGTAGAGCGTCCCATTCCTAAGCCGATTTTCAAGCCTGTACCGCACGCTTTGGAGGAGGCTTCCATCAACGAGAAATGCGCCATGACACCAAAACGCAAGACGTTCTCTGTTGCACCATGCGTATAGGGTTCAAATCCCGACCATTCTAATTCCGACATAAATTGACGCGCAAACCGAAGCAGATAATCGCGATTTTTGCCCTTCAGTTCCATACGCGGTATCCATACGGCGTCTACTCCGACGCCTGCTAAATGCTCATAGTAGACCGCAAAAACCAGATGCCAATCGCCATCGCTGGTATTGGAGATATGGCAGTTTTCCGCGAAAATCCCTTGCATTTCTGCCCATTCTGCCATCGCGCTATGCCATTCGATATAGGGCTTGCCCAGAGGATCGCGCCGCACAACAACGCCGTCTTGCAGAAAATCTTTCGGACAGTTGGGGAAGAGATCAGCGATTGCCTTCTTCACCGCCTGCAAATCGGCACGACGCGACGCAATCTTGTCCCCACGCCGCACATTCGCCCGCACACTCCCTACCCCATAACGCAAATGCCCTAAATTATTGGTGATTGTTTCGGGCAGTTTCATATCACTTGCTTTCCGTCGCGGTAATCGTTTGCCCGGAAGGAACCGCGACAACGGGCTGAACCTTGCCGCTCGACCAGCGAATTTCGATACTGTCTGCCTGTTTTGCTGTGCCGAGTCCAAATGTCAGGCGCGTATCGCTCGCCGAGAGATAAGAGCCGCCGCTTTTCACTTCCTGCGTCTGCGTCACGCCGTTGATCGTCACGCGCACTCTTGCCCCGTAAGCACTCCGGTTGCTCTCCCTACCGCGCAGTATCAGCCGAAACCAGCCGTTGCCCGTCTTGTTCTCGTTTTGGAGTAAGGCAGGTGCGCCGTTGTTCGTCAAAACCAATATGTCAAGATCGCCGTCATTGTCATAATCGCCATACGCCGCACCGCGCCCGACCCGCCGAGTCGTCAATCCCTCGCCGCTCTCGCGACTGACATCGGTAAATCGCCCGCTCGCGCCCTCATTGTGAAACAGCAGACACGGTTCGGCATAGGTCACGCCCATTCCGCGCCCGCCCGCGTCTTTGTCAATATCGTCCTGAATATGCCCATTGTTGATAAAAATGTCCTGCCGCCCGTCCAAGTCGTAATCGAAGAAAAACGCTCCAAAACCGAGATAGACCTGCGTTGTGATCCCGACTCCCGACTGCGCCGCCACATCGAGATAAAGCCCTGCCCCGGACGTATCGCGCCGATAAAGGGTCAACTGCTCACCGGAAAAATTTGTGATCAAAATATCGAAGGTTCCCTTGTTCTGCACATCGCCGACATCGATCCCCATGCCCGCCCGCGACGTTCCCTGATCCGACAAGGCGATCCCCGCTTCCGTCCCGACGTTCTTAAAAATCCCCTCGCCCTGATTGTGAAAAAGAAAGTGCGGTTCGGTATCGTTGGCGACAAAAATATCGGGCAGATTGTCGTCGTCATAATCCAAAATCGCGACGCCTAACGCCTTGCTTCGACTATTATATATCCCCGACTTTTCCGAAACGTCCTCAAATTTTCCATTGCCCAAATTGCGATATAACCGGCACGATTCGCCGGGATATGACTGCGGACGCGCATACGATTTTGTTGTTCCGTCCACGCTGTAAAAAATATCGTCCTTTGGCGACCACTTCACATAATGGCAGACGAACAAATCCAATTTGCCATCGCGGTTATAATCGAGCCACGCCGCCGAAGTCGCCCAACCCTTGTCCGCAATCCCACACGCTGCCGTCACATCCTCGAACTTGCCACCCCGATTGCGATACAGCCGACTCTGCCCTACCGCCGTTACAAACAGATCGGTCTGTCCGTCATCGTCATAATCCCCAACTGCCAGCCCCATTCCATAAAAAGAGTTCTCTAATCCAACCTTGCGCGTCACATCCTCGAATGTCCCATCTTTCTTATTACAATACAATGTGACCGCAGACAACAACTTACCCTTTCCCTTCCAATTCCCGCTGTTGATGAACACCAAATCCAGCCAGCCGTCGCCGTCATAATCCATGAAGCCGCCGCCGCCGCCCATCGTTTCCGGCAGCCACTTCTGCCCCACCGCCCCGTTGACGTGCCGATACCTAATCCCCGCCTGTTCCGTCACCTCCCGAAACGCCACTGCCGGAACCACGAAAGGCTTCTGCGTTCCATTAACCACCGGACTTTCCGGACGACAACCGGACAAAGGAACCACAACGGACACAACGACAATCCAAATGAACCACAGGGAACACGGGGGACACAGGGGAAATTCAAGAAATCCCTTGTTGAATTGTTTGCATTGATTTTCGTGTTTTTTTCGTGTTTTTTCGTGGATCGTATTTTGCATTTCCCCTGTGTTCCCCGTGTTCCCTGTGGTTCTAAAGTTTGACGCTGAGGGCAAGACCTGCCGCCCGTTGACCAGAGACCAACGCGCCGTGCGTGGAACTGGATTGCGTGATTTCACCGGCAAGAATTAAGCCCGGAATGCCGGTTCTATTCGGAGGGAGATCGTTCCAAACGCCTGCGGGTTGTGCGAACTGCGCCCAGCGGTTGCGATAGACCTTGAGCAGCCGCCATGTTTCGGGCGCGGATTTCGGAAAACAGGGCGCGAGCTGTTGCCGGACTTGCGCGGCGATTTCGGCATCGGTCAGGGTGTCGGGATCGCGCAGGATTGTGGTTGAGAGGAGATGCTGATCTTTGGGCGCGTAGGTCGGTGCGGTATTGGAGATGATCGCGGCATCGTTGACAAACGCATCGGGCTGCGGAAAAAGCAGGAGCATTTTGTCGCGGTGCAGGGTTTCGGGCAGGGCGAAATAGGCGGTCATGGATTTGCGCCATCGGAACGGAATCGGCAGTCCCGTGAGTTGCGCGGCGACATCGGCGGGTGTGGCGACAACCACGACATCGGCGGCGACTTGGGTTCCGTCTTTGAGGCGAATTCCGGTTACGCGGTCACCGCTACGGATCAACTCTTGCACGGGGGCATTGAGATGCAGGGTTCCGGGCGTAAGGTCGTTGGCGATTTGGGAGGGAACGGCTCCCATACCTTCGGCGGGCAGGGCGGTTTGTCCTTGAGACAGCATTTTGTAGATGAACCCGAACATTCGCACGCTCGTTATCAGCTCTTTCTCCAAGAAAATTCCGGCGAAGAACGGGCGCATAAATCGATCAAGGAACGCCTCCGAAAAGCCGAACTGCCGCAAATAAACACCCATCGGTTTGTCCTGCATACGGAAAATCTGTTCGACACTGAGACTGGCAAATTTCGCAGTCAGTTTGGCGACAAGGAGTTTGTCTTTGAAGCGGAACAGCGGCGCAGTTGCAGATGCCAACGCCAGCGACGGCTTGCGGAGCGGGTCGGCGATAGCATAGCGTTTATTGTCCCACCAGACCATCGCGCCGGGATCGAAGGCTTGCATATCGAGGGCGTCCTGCTTGATCTCCTGCACAATCGCGGGATAGGCGGTGAACATCACTTGAAAGCCGCGATCCAATAAAAAGCCGTCCTGTTTGTCGGTTCGGACGCGCCCGCCGACGCCATCGCTCGCCTCATAAATCTGGGCGGAACCTCCGGCGCGTTGAATGGTTCGCGCACAGCACAGCCCTGATAATCCCGCCCCGACGATCACCACGTTTTTTTCGTCTGCCATCTGTCTCTCCCTCTGAACAAACTTTATTTTAGTATACCTTGCGGTTGGGTCGTTGGGTGATCGGGTCGTTGGGTCATTAAAAACCAATCCATACCATGCGCCGCTGCAATACGGCGGAATGAAT
>CAZPZP010000217.1:3715-6613 GCA_964591025.1 uncultured Chthonomonadaceae bacterium | reverse complement strand
TCCGCCATCTCTTCCGGCGAAAGGAACTCCGTCAATGCCTCCAGTGTACTGCCCGGTGCATCGGGGCGCAGATAGAGGCGCATTTGCCGCTTCGCCTCCGTGCTGTCGATCTGCCCTAACTCCTTGATGCACGCTGCTTCTTCGTCCGCTCCCATGCCCTGTTGAAAACTCATGAATTCAATGGCAGTTTCTCCGGTTGCTGCCAATGCTATGGCTTTGTCTTTGCTGTCTCTCATTCCCATCTCCCCTCAAATAGTGTCTCTCTGTTTCTGCATCTCGCTCGGCAGACGAAGCGGCAGGCGAGCGTCCGCCTTCTTCCTCTTCTCTTTAAGGACTTCGAGGGGAAGATCGACAATCCCTTTAACATCGCCCATATAGAGCGCGTAGAGCGGCTTGCCCAGTGCCGCACCATTTCTCAAAGCCCCAATATATCCCTGTGATGCCCATTGACTACTATTGTCCTTGCGAATTGGACTTTCATATCGCAGATTGCAAAACAGCGCAAGTCTACCCGTCATTGGAAAACGATGTCAAATGTTTGCATTCCTGTTTGGGTTCGCCCGCTCAGAGTTGTGTTATAATGCTGTTGTCTCTGCCAAAGGAAACCTGCCCATGTCCGCCGATTTTGCCGAACAACTCTACACACCGGAACAGTATCTCGAATGGGAACTCGCCAACCCCGAACGCTATGAGTATGTCAACGGGCGAATCTATGCGATGGCGGGCGCAAGCGAATGGCATAACACCGTCGCGGGAATGCTGTTCGCGCTTCTGCGTATCGAGGGCAAAAAGCGGGGATGCACCGCCTATACCAACGCTATGCGGGTCAAAATATCGGACACGGGACGCTATACATACCCTGATATTGTAGTTGTTTGCGGGAAACCGGAGATTGAGAAGTACAAACGCACTGATACCCTGCTTAATCCGCTGATTATTATTGAGGTTCTTTCCGAATCTACCGAAGCCGATGATCGCGGCAACAAGTGGGAGCATTACCGCAAACTGGAAACATTACAGGAATACTCTCTTGTGGCACAGGGCAGACCACATATCGAAAGATACAAGCGACACGGTGAGATTTGGCACTTTTCTGAAATAAATGGAATGGACGGCGTTCTATCTCTCGAAGCGATGAACGTAACGATTCCACTTCGAGAGATTTACGATGAGGTTGATTTCGCAAGCGGCGCAGAACAGCGCGATTAGTCGGCGTCGGGCGAGCCGTCATCCGGTCCGCCCTCTTTGTGGCGGGGATCAACCACGTCGCGCCGACGCTCCAGCATCAGTTTGGAGACGCGCACATCGTCGGGAATGGGAATGGGATATTTCCCGTCGAAACAGGCGCGGCAGAAATTGTCTTTGTGCATTCCAATCGCTTTGACCACGCCGCCGAGAGAGAGATAGCCGAGGGTCGTCGCCCCGATCTGCTGACGTATCTCCTCAATCGAGTGTTTTGCCGCGACCAGTTCGTCTTGATTCGCCATATCGATCCCGTAGTAGCAGGGATTTTTGACGGGCGGTGATGTGATCCGTACATGAATCTCTCGCGCCCCTGCATCGAACAGCACTTTTACCAATTTGCCCGTTGTGGTTCCGCGCACAATGGAGTCGTCTACAACCACCACTTTGCGCCCTTCGAGCGTCTCTTGCAGGGGCGAATACTTCATGCGTGCGCCCAAATCGCGCATTCTCTGACTCGGCTGAATAAACGTGCGCTGAATATAGCGGTTTTTGATAATGCCCTCGCCGAACGGAATGCGTGATGCCTCCGCATAGCCGATTGCCGCCGGAACACTGGTATCGGGAACCGGAATCACGACATCGGCTCCGTAGCAGGGATGTTCGAGAGCAAGTTCATGCCCCATCCGACGCCGCGCCTGATGCAGCGTTTTGCCATAAATCTTGGCGTCGGGACGAGCAAAGTAGATGAACTCGAACAGGCACATCGCGTGCTTTTTCACCGGAATCGCCTGAAATTCGCGCTGTCCGTCTCGATCAATGACAACGATCTCGCCGGGTTCGACTTCACGCAGAAACCGTGCGCCAATCGGAGTGAACGCGCAGGTTTCGGAGGCGAGGCAGTAATAACTGCCATTGACCTTGCCGAGACACAGCGGGCGCACGCCATACGGGTCACGAACGCCGACAAGTTCATGGGGCGTCAAAATCACGAGGGAATACGCGCCTTCGATGCGCTCCATAACCGCCTTGACCGTCTCCTCGATGCACCCTCTGTGATACTTGAACAGCAGTTTCGCGATCACTTCGCTGTCGTTGGTCGTCTCGAACTTCACGCCTTCCGCTATTAATTCTTCGCGCAACTGCTTGGTATTGACGAGATTCCCATTGTGCGCCACCGCGATTTCGCCTTCGGAAAGCGGCTGGGCGTTGCATTTGATGCTCGAACCCGTTGTCGAATAGCGGGTATGTCCGATGGCACTGATGCCCGTCAGCGACTCGATGACTTTCTCGTTGAAAACCTGCGTCACCAGTCCCATATCTTTGTGAACATTGATGGAATGCCCGTTCGAGACGGCGATTCCCGCACTCTCCTGCCCGCGATGCTGGAGGGCAAAAATCCCGAAAAAGGCGATACGGGCGACTTCCTCATTCGGCGCAAAGACGCCGAAAACACCGCACTCCTCTTTCGGACCTTCATCGGGATAAAAGTCGGGGTCGGCGGCAAACAGACCGATGTTTTCGAGTGATAACGGGTTCGGGTCAAAGGTGACAGCCATGATTCGAGAAGCTCCTTCGCTGATAACACGAGATAAGTCTCTCCTCGGCGGGGAAGGCGAAACTCACAAACAAGAGACACACCAGTATCGAGTACACAATCGCACTCGCCATACTACCATACGTGCGATGAACACCACAGTTCACCATTTGCGATCT
>CAZPZP010000217.1:2066-3615 GCA_964591025.1 uncultured Chthonomonadaceae bacterium | reverse complement strand
GAAATCGGCACATCGATCAGTTCATCTTTGCCGAGAGCGATCCGCACATTCTCGCCGCCGACGGTTCCGATCCAGTTTGCCTTGATTCCTTTAACCTGCGCTCTGTACTGTACGTCCTTGAACTGCTTTTCATTCCGAACCGTCACAACGACGCGCCCCTGCGCTTCCCCGAATAAGTGCGCGGAGGCAGGAAGAGCGTTGGTGAAATCGTTCGGACTGAGCAAAACCAACGCGCCCTGCTTGCTCGCCATTGCTTTTTCGGCAAGGCACACCGCCAAGCCGCCATCGGAAATGTCGTGGCACGAAGCGAACAAGCCCTCATTGATACAAGTGACCAGAAACTCCTGCAATCGTTTCTCGCCCGCCAAATCCAATCGTGGAGGAACGCCAGCCTCGACACCATGAACCACGCTCAAATACTCACTGCCGCCTAATCCGCCGGTTGGGTCGTCGTATGCCGTCAGCAAAATCAGGGTATCGCCTTCGCCCTCGTCGCGGAATCCGGCTTGGCAGCGGTGATTGACATCGTGCAGAATGCCGAGCATTCCAATTGTCGGCGTGGGGAAAATCGCACCTTCCGGCGTCTCATTATAGAACGAGACATTGCCGGACACAACGGGCGTCCCAAACGCCTCTGTTGCCGACGCGATGCCTTCGACACTGCGCCGGAACTGCCAGAAACCGTCGGGCTTTTGCGGATTGGCAAAATTGAGGTTGTCCGTGATCGCCGCCGGACGCGCCCCAACGCACGCCACATTTCGCGCCGCTTCCGCCACTGCGATCTGCCCACCGACAAACGGATCGAGATAGCCATATCGCCCGTTGCCGTCCAACTTGACTGCGATTCCTTTGTTGGTTCCGCGTATCCGCAAGACTGCCGCATCGCCGCCGTTCAACGCCACCGTTTGCGTCTGAACCATGCTGTCGTACTGCTCGGTTACCCATGCTTTGCTGGCAATCGAAGGCGAATCAAGCAATTTCTCTAAAATGTCGGCGTAGTTTTCTGGTTCCGGCAATGTTGCAAAATCGAATGCCTGCAATTCCTTGATATAACTCGGTTCTTCGGCTTGAAGAGAGTAGACGGGGCATTCGTCGGTGAGGGCTTTCGAGCGGATTTGAGCGACAATCTCGCCATTGTCCTTGATCGTCGTCAGTCCATCGTCCGTAATATGCCCGACTACGACGCCGTTCAAGCCCCACTTCTTAAAAATCCCGACGACTATCTCCTCTTTGCCTTTTTCCGCGACACACAGCATCCGCTCCTGCGACTCGGACAGCATAATCTCATACGCGGTCATATCGGCTTCACGCAACGGCACTTTCCGCACATCAATCTCCATGCCGAGGTTGCCCTTCGCCGCCATCTCACAGGTCGAACACGTCAAGCCTGCCGCCCCCATATCCTGTATGCCGACGATAGCACCCGATGCCAACGCCTCAAGGGTCGCTTCGATGAGCAGTTTTTCCATGAACGGATCGCCCATCTGAACATTGGGACGCTTGCTTTCGCTCTCTTCGTTGAGTTCCGCGCTGGCAAACGTCGCGCCGT
>CAZPZP010000217.1:0-1966 GCA_964591025.1 uncultured Chthonomonadaceae bacterium | reverse complement strand
GGACGCTTGCTTTCGCTCTCTTCGTTGAGTTCCGCGCTGGCAAACGTCGCGCCGTGAATGCCGTCTTTGCCCGTCGCACTCCCGACATAGATGACAGGGTTGCCGACTCCCTTTGCCGCCGCGCTCGCGAGAGATTTCAGGTCAACGATCCCTACCGCCATCGCATTGACCAGCGGGTTACCGCTATAACATGGATGGAAATAAACCTCGCCCGCAACAGTCGGCACTCCGACGCAATTGCCATAGTGACTGATGCCAGCGACAACGCCCTCGAACAAGTAACGATTGCGCGGCTCGGAAAGAGGTCCGAAGCGGAGAGAATTAAGGAGGGCGATAGGGCGTGCGCCCATCGTAAAAATATCGCGCAGGATTCCGCCGACTCCCGTTGCCGCGCCCTGAAACGGTTCGACAGCCGACGGGTGGTTATGCGATTCAACCTTGAACACAATTCCGCGCTTGTCGTCGAGCGGAATCACGCCTGCATTTTCCAACTCGCCCTTTTCCTGCGCCTCTTTATAAGTCTTGAACAAAGAGAGAACGGGACGAGAATACTTATAGCCGCAATGCTCCGACCACATCACGGAGAACATTCCGAGTTCGGTCAGGGTAGGTTCGCGTCCCATGATGGCGAGGATTTGGGCATACTCGCCATCGTTGAGACCCATATCACGGTAAAGGCGCGGTTCTATCATAGGTTTTAGGGATAAGGTGTTAGGTTTTAGGAATCAGAATTTGGAAGTGCATTGAGTATAGCCGAAAGTCACACGAAGAAGCAACGCTTGCCCCTTGCCAACTGCCGCTTTTGAGAGGAAAATGCGGCTGAGAAAAAAGATTTAAAAAGTTTTTCGGGCTTGCCCCTAGATTTCCCCTTTTGCTGCGACTACCCTATTGTAAGCCGATAGAGACGAACATTCCCAAGTAGCGACCCTTATTTCCCCGTCCTCGGCAATTACGCTGCAATTATCGTGAACCCTTTTTTGGAAGACCTTTAGGAGAACTCGAACAATGTACACTTTTGTCAAACTCGCTCGCCAATTTGCTCTGACCCTAACTGTTGTTGCCACTCTTGCTGGAGGCAGCGTTGTCGCTCGCGGAGAGGGCGGCGGCGTCGGAAGCGGCGGCTATCCGCCCCCGAAATTGATTGTCGTCACCCCCAATTATTGCATCTATGATGATGGAACCATCATCTACAGCAACGGAACCGTTGGGCGCGTCGCCGGAAAATAGAATTATACGCTTTGCCCATTGGCGAATTTCACCAATGGGCAACTCGCTGTCTGAAGCAACCGGACTGCTTCAGCAGGGCGCAGCGGGGTAACGGGTCTCCTTTTGCTGAGTGATGGCGGCAAATGGGGAACTCTACCGTAAAAACCGCTACGTCCTCCCCTTGCGAGAACCGCCGAAGGTCTCAGGGAAAAGAGACTTTCGGCATCACATCTGCCCAAATTGCCTGTTCTTTGTCTGGACAACAAGGGACGGCGTATGTGGGTACTTCCTCTGCTGGCAGCGTCTCTCTATGAGGTCGTTGCTCCGAACATCACGCATTGTCTTGCGAAGGGGATTTTGGACAAATTCCTTTTGCTTTCAGGCAATGCCGCCCTTTGGGATGAACTGAAAAACGCACGCTTCGAAGGAATGGGACAATTCCTTATCGGAGGGTGCGTTTTTGGACGTAGAGACGATAGTGCAACTCAAGGCAACACGGCAGTAAACGCCCCTGAAAGATCGGTAAATCCGATCATGGAAGTTTTTATAAAATCAAGGCAAGAACTCGATCTCGATGCGCTGTTTGGTGAGGGACACCAACAAGCCACATTTCACGACGCCACTATTCATAGGACATTGTCGAGCGGTTCCTGCCGAAACTTGAAGTATTGGAACAAAGGCAGACAGAATTTACGGTTTTCAGCCCCGAAGGCTTCGGCGACATCTATCAAAGTCTGCGGCGAGGAACCCCGTACAACCA
>CAZPZP010000216.1:0-6615 GCA_964591025.1 uncultured Chthonomonadaceae bacterium | reverse complement strand
CGGAACGAGACCTGCACGAGAAATAAATTGTTGCTGGACTCTTGCAAGAGGTCTACTGTTCGTATTTTGCCGTCGTCATTGGCATCAATCAGAGTGAACAGCAGACGATAGGAGCCATACAATAATTGCCGCAACTCATAGGGAAAACTGTAGTTTTCGGGAGCGAGAGAACAGCGGCGCGGAAATGTCTCCAACGAAACAACCGCTTCTTCCAACCCCTTTTGCCAACGCTCGGCATAATCAGAATTACGTCCCAAAAGATAGAGCCATATCTCTTGGGCTTCCATATCCGCAACATCAGTAAATTCAACGATAAAGTTTATTGGCTTGGATTGAGTTTAGCACGCATTTTGGCAAAGACTTCGGCAGCAGTCAGGACACGCCCTTCCTCACTCGCTTCCATTCCGCGACGAATGCCCTCGATAGCTTCGATGCGGTCTGCCTCTTCCCAACTGAGGGCAAGGCGCAACAGTGCTTCGGCGGTTGCTGTAGGGTCTTCGCCACGTTTCGCGCAACCGCTCTTCAAGTTCTGATGAAAACGTGATTGGCATCGTTTGCTCTTTCTATCGCATTGCTGCTTCCATTGTACCTTACGGAAGGATGAAGGTCATTTGTACCTTACGGAAGGGTGAAGGTCATTCGTCTCTCATTCCCGACTTGGTTATAATGCGCGAGGGTTGTCTCCTTGTGAGGTAAAAGAGCTACTCTCCTAGCTCATTGTAGTTTCCAATGAGCAGCAGCAGATCGGTTATATCGTTACGGAAATCGCCGTTGAAGTCTGCCGCTTCGGAATAGCCTGCTGCGGGAAAGATTTTGTTATAGGCGCTGATCAGGACAAGCAAATCGCCAATATCTACGGCATTGTCCAAATTGGCGTCACCAGCACGAAGCGTAATTCCTACTCCCGTAACTTCTCCCGCTGATGTGTTCACCGCAGCCACTTCGCTGAGATATTGCGGCGAACGGGCGCGTATCTGCCAATTGCCACGCGGCAGAAAGACCGAAAACGTCCGATCTTCATTCACCGTAAATGCCATTTCGACGCCTTCGGAATTAAAAGCACGGAGAGTCACTTCGGGTTCTGTTGCTCCGTCATCGCGCCCTCCATAAACAACCATTCCTGAGACAAGAACGGCGTCCGGTGTGGTATTCGTCAAGATTTTGAGGGTATTGCCCGTCTCATTGACGACGGCGAGATCGTCGCTGCCATCGAAGTTGAAATCTGATGCCGCCATGCTTACCGCGCCTGTGCCGACATTGACAAGAGCCGGTCCCGTAAAGACTCCTGTCGTGTCGTTGACCCAGAAGCGGATATTGCCGTCGGCGCAGAGAAGGGCAATCGCAGGCAAACCGGACGCGGCAAACTGCCCGATCAGCATATCACGCGGAACTGCTCCTGTCGCATAAGTCTGCGGCGGGGTAAATCCGCCGAGTGTGTCATTCAATCGCACTTCCAAAACATTGCGCTCCGACGAATACCCGACAATATCTGCCCAACCGTCGTTGCTCACATCAATCACTTGGATCGAGTCCAATTCCCCCGTGTTGATGATAATGGACGGATCGGCGTAGGTTCCGTCGCCATTGCCGAGCGAGACATAGATCGTATCGCCCGCCGCCATCGTCTCATCATGAATGATCACATCGAGATTGCCGTTGAAATCGACATCGGCGACCCGCGAACCGAGGCTCTGCGTTCCGACAGCAAAACCCCCAATGTTTGTAATTTGCGTATTGCCGTCGTTGCGCCAAACCGTGCCATCCTCACCGATGATGTCAATCAAGCCGTCGTTGTTGAGGTCGCCGAGCGAAAGATTGCCGCCGTTGGAGAATCCCACGGCGGCTCCATAAGGGTCGCCATCGTCATTGGCTTGCCTGACCGACCCGCCGTCGGGTTTACCGACAATATAATCGGCGCGTCCGTCAAGGTCGAAATCAGTAACAAAGACACGAAGCGGGTTGACAAAGCCGTTGGGATCGCGCAAATAAGTGAATTCGGAGAAATCGTTCCGAAAGAGGCTGAGTCCGACATCACCGACGTTGAAGGTGACGAGATCGAAACTGCCGTCCGCTGTAATATCGCCGAACGCGACGCGGCGCGGCTGCGGTCCTGTCGGCTTCGTCACCGAACTGAAACTGACAACCTGCGCCTGTGCAGTCAAGCCGCTTGCGACGAAGAGGGCGGCAGTGAGAAGGGTGCGTGTATTCATGGGTATTGCTATGTTTCCTTTTTTACATCAAAACAAAATGCGGCAGGAGATACCGCCTGAATTTCTACTCTCCATTATTAGAGGCAGTCGGAACAAAAACCTGCAAGAATTATACCGGAATTGCATGGCATTGCCTTTGCCTCCACAAAAGTAACAGTTCAGGGTTGTGGGAATAAAGTTTCAGGCAGGCGTGGCAAGAGGTTGCGGCTGTGCTTCCCGCAGCATTTCTTGACAGGCAGCCAGAGAGTCCTCGCCCAAGACATCGGTGACGACATGACCGGCACGGGTTTTGGGGAGAGTGAAGTACGCCGCAGTGGGGGTCGAGAAACTCCACAAGTACCCGTTCTTCCCGTTTTCCCGCCATCCGGTCTCGTCGCCGTGAACGTACTCACTTTGGCGCAGTGTCTCGTGCAAACGCGCAAGAGCGGACTGACCCAATGCGGACACTGTTGCAAGCATCTGGTTGACTGCGCCGGTGCTGATTTTCAGACGGCAGAGAGCAGACAGCAAAGCGGCAATCCCCCGCACCAGCGCGACACGGTGAGGCGGTCAATGACACGGACAGCGATTTCCGGCAGTTCGAGAATTTGGCGGCGACTGCGCTCGGTTCCCCCAGAGAGCGAGCGTCCACAGTCCGGGCAGTGCGAGCAGGAGGAAACGAGTTCCTCGGTGGCAACTTCCCGTTTGCGGACAAAAGCATCAGGACGTTGCTTGCGGGGCGTCTTGGGAACGGGAACAGGTGGTGTGTTGGGCTTGACCCACGGCGGGCGGTTCGGTCTTGAGTAAGGGCGGCAGGTTGCCTCCGTTTTTGAGGCGGTGGATTTCCTCACGCAGGGTGAAACTTTCCTGTTGGAGAAACAGGTTCAGTTCTGCCTGTTGTTGCACCAGAGGAATCAATTCTTCACGAGACAAAGAGGCGAAAGCGGAACCATTTGACAACAATACGAACACACAAACTCAAAGATTCCCAAAAGAGTGAACTGTTACAGCGTCGCCTGTGTTTCTCCTCGTCAATAGGTACTTGGGTACTTGGAGAAATCCCCCTGCTCGTTACCGGCGAGCAGGGGGATTTTGGTTCAACCTCACGTCCATAGGCAAACGCAAGGCTTCTTATCGGCACGAGGAGACCGTTTATTGTCTGCCGAGTTGGTTGTAGTTGCCAATCAAGATCAGAAGGTCAGCAATGTCGTTGGCATTATCAAAATCGAAGTCGGCGGCGGCTAAGAATTCCGGGTCTGCACTGGTCTTGTTATAAGCCCCGATCAGCAAAAGCAGATCGGCGATGTCTACCGCGTTGTCGTTGGTTGCATCGCCGCCGCGCAGATTCACACTCAAGCCGGTCACACTGCCATCGCTCAAGTCCACAGTGGACGCATCGGACAGTGTAAAGTCGGTGCGAGCAATCACGCGGTAGCTTCCTGCCGGAACCGCCGCGGAAGTGAAGCTGCCATTGGCATCGGGCGTGACGGTCTGCACAATCGGATCGCCGGTGGTCGGAACGAATGTCAGGGTGAGCGGGCGATTGAGCGGAACACTCGCCAATTCTGAGGGCAACACCACCGTGCCGGAAACGGTGTTGCCTACAGGGCGCGGAGCGATCCCGCCGCTGTTGGGCAAGAACACAAAACTGAAACAGCCTTCGGTGGCATCAACGGCTTGCAGGTTCAAGGGAGCATTGGGCAGGTCGCGGGACTCGATAATCCAGCCGTCGCCGTCCGCCTGATACGTGACGATGTTATCCACGTTGAGGTTATTGGTGGTGTCGGAGCCGCCTTCCGGGCTAATCAGCAGAGTTCCAGTTGCCGGAGACTGTCCCGCAATAGTAAGGCGATAGCGACCAATCGGAACGCCGTCTCCATCGGTCAATTGAACAACGGTTGCCGCGCCGGTTCCGCCGTTGATCGCAAGCTGTTGCGTCCCGTCTCCCAAAACGCGCCCTGCCGTCAGATTGACCGAAGTATTCGGGATATAGACAAACGCAACAGGATCATTTTCATAGCTTCGGGCGTTCGCGCCGTTGTCATGGCAGATAATGGTGAAAGTGCCGTCGGCGTTGGCTTCACAAAGGGCGTAGTTGTCTTCGTTTTTCGCGCCGTTGACGATCAGAATTCCGTTTTGGCTGCTGCCCAGCGAACCCAAGTTGAGTGTGTAGATGCCTGTAGTGGTTATCGGGTCAACAAATTCCGTCCCGATATTGATGCCTGCCGAACCGATAAATGTGTTGAGGGCATTATTGTTGCTGAATGTACCATTAGGATTCAGGTTCAATGCCAATCCGCCGAGCCAACCGTCTTCGTAGCGGAAGAAACCGACTGCCACATCCATATTGGTCTCATCGCCCGCAGGAGCATGATGGATCGGAATGAAGTAGCTAACCAAGTCCGCACTGCGATCAATCGTGCTGGTTGCATAGACAGTTCCTGACAGTCCGTTGTAGCCGCCGATATTGGGCGCAAGGGAGTTGTCGCGTCCATTTTGACGCACAGCAGTCAACAAAACGCCCGATGTTTGGTCGTTGGCTGTTCCGAAAGTGACGTTGTAGTCGCCGCGATTGCTGCCGTCACGGATGGCAAAATTCGTTGTGCCGCTCGCTTTCGTGACGGTTACTGATGTTGTGGCGTTGGCTACATCGTTCTGAATAACTTGGATATTGCCATGCTCGACATCGGCAAAGGCGGGTACTCCGTTGATACCCAAGGTCGCAAGAATTGCCGCGCTCAAGGCACTGCGGAATGGTTTCAAGTGTCGCATTAAGGGTTCTTCTCCTTTGAAAGTTAGAACAAACAAGGCTTCGCGTTCTCGATAGTGAACGCGAAGCCATAGTAGCCGACACAGTTTAAGAGACCGTTAAGCCGATGTTAAATTTGTATTCAGGGGAGACGGTTCGGGTCGAAACAGCGTCCGCGTCCTGCATCCGGGGGCGGGCAGATCGGGTTGCAGTCGATCCAGTCAATCATCCAGGGGGCGACATTGTCTGCCTTGCGCGTCAGCAATGTTGTCCAGTCTACCGATTTCGCGTGTCCATCGGCAAATGTCATCATCGCCCTGCCCTGATGGCGTAAGGCTCCCTCTTTGGTATAGCCGCCTGTCCAGCGGTTATTATCGCAGTTGAGATTGAGATCGAGTTCCTCCAGCAGTCCCGGATAGTTGTTGTCTCCCGCACGCACCTGTGCATCGCCGCTATCGAAAAACACAAAGGTTTCGGCAACTGCATCCAATGCGGCGGCGATCCGGGGCGGCGTGCCTTGGTCGCGGGTCAAACCCGAATAGTTATAGCCGTAGTTGCCGTCGTTGTCCCAATTGGTTCGTGTCAGATTTTGCAATTGGTCGGGACTGCTGGGACAATCGAAAATCTGCACATTTTTGACATACGGCATATAGAACCAGGGCCATTGCGACCAGCCATTGATGGAGGTACTCGCTCCCAAGCCGTTCATAGCGGGCGATCTCATCCTGGCTCCTTTGTGAAATGTCTCGTCATAATCTTGCAGGTACATTTGCAGCGCGTTTCCCATTTGGCGTGTGTTCGACAAGCAGGACGCGGCACGAGCCTTCTCGCGGGCTTGAGAAAAAACCGGAAATAGAATCGCGGCGAGTATGGCGATAATTGCGATGACAACAAGCAGTTCAATCAACGTGAAGGCGGTGCGCTTCATAACAAAATACTCCTCTATACAATGGCGGTTATGCTGTTTTTAGGCAAACGGGGTGATAATACCCGCCGGAATTTAAGAGAGTATTAAGCCGCAAAAAAGGTTTGTCGGGTAGAGTAGGCAAAACTGCCCGCTGACCTTATCCTTCAAGAGTGGAGCATAGCGCCGCAAGACGTTTTTGAGCGAAAATTCCAATAACCCTGAACTGTTACGCCAGTGAGGGATGGTTTTGCGTGCCACGATGGTCTCCGTCAAAACAAGATAGCAAAGTGTACCTGATCTCATGGTGCAGGGGGTGTTCTCAAGGAACAAGCAAATCGTACCAATGGGAGAAGTGTTGTTCAGAGGGGAAAGACACTTTCGGAAGCGACAGGGAGTTGCTGGATACGTCCTAAGCCTCGTTATGCAAACTGTGTGGGATGAGCGGTGTTTCAAGGAAACAAAAAGGGTGATCTCCACGATGAGCGCACTCTGAGGGAAAGGGAAGTAAGAGGGTCGAACTCTTAATTAGACCGCCACAAGGTCTCGTGTTGCCGCTACACTAACTCCCCACCATTCTATTATACTACACTTTTCATACTGCTGTGTGAGGAGATGTTTTTGTGAGATCAAATCCCCTCGTGATTTCTTTATTTCTTTACGCTGACAATGGCGGCGATACTAAATCTTCTCATGATGAGCATTGAGAAGTTGAACGGTTTGGCTGAGTCCCTGAGCGGTCATGCTGGAGAGATACTCTTCCACCGTCTTAG
>CAZPZP010000215.1:0-6618 GCA_964591025.1 uncultured Chthonomonadaceae bacterium | reverse complement strand
GGGTATCAGGAGAGGGGTTGGGGGTGAGGTGAAGACGCTTGTACTTTCTTGCCGGGTACTTTCGACCCCCGTTGCGAGAGGTGAGTAAAGAATAAAGAGAGGACTACGATGAGTTTCTCGAACCGGGTACAAGAACGTATCCGGACAACAGCGCAACGACCTCAGTCAATAGGGATGTTTTTGAGATGGGTACGTTCTTGTACCCGGCAGCCTCTCGCTATCGTCCTGTTATTCAGTCTCTTACTGCTACAGGAAACGGGAGTCTTCGCGCAGGACAGAACCGCGCAGATGTCGTTGGAGCGAGCGGCGAACGCCACAGAACTGCCGGTTCCAACATGGGGGGCATATTCCCCGCAACATTACGCGCCGTGCTTTCTCGCCAACCGTTTGCAAGCACAGATGTTCGCGTTTCCGATTGTGATCGGGCAGCGACGCGATGTGCTGATTTTCAAGCCCAAGCAAGCCAAGCCGGATCGCATCAAAATCGAACGGCGTGGCATGGGATTATCGCCTGTGCAAGCATTCACCGACGACAAAATTGCTTCCGCCGATGCCCCGCACAACCGTTTCGCCAAAGTCACAACTGCGGACGCCTTCGGCTATATGACGAAATTGGGATTGGAGTTTCGAGCCGCCGAAACCGTGCAGAAAATCGTCGCATCCGCCGATGGAACCATCTCGAAATGGACAAGCGGCAATGCACAGATCGAATATTTTCCCATCAATGACGGCAAAAATGGTGACGGCTTGATTGTCCGCGTCGAGATCACAAATGGCGCGGAACAGGCGCAGACCTACTTTGTGGATGTCCTCGCCGGAATCGATACGCCCAACGCCTCCTTTCTCGCCAAAGACCTGCTGATTCAGACCCAAGACGACGCCATCACCCTCAAGCACGCACGCCGCGACTCCGTGTTCGCCATCACCACACAGCCGTCCGTTTACCCCTTGCGTTTCTATCGAGTCAGTGACGCTTATTTCGCGAAGGACAAAGCCGTTCCTGAACTCGACGCGCAGAAGGTCGCACTCCCCGCCGGTAAACTCGCTGATCTCAAGACGCCGAAGAAGAAAGACAAGAAGAATCCTGAACCCAACCCAATTCCAACAGACGAAACGCAGTGGGCATTGGCGCGAATCGATGAGATTACGCTTGCCCCCAAAGCGTCGGTCACGCTGACATTCTGTATCAGCCTTGCTGCCGACAACGAGAACGCGGTTCTGTTGGCGAACGATCTGCTCGGCTTGGTGGATGACCTCACCCTCAACAACAAATTTCGGGAAGGCGCGGCAACCCTCGCCGAAAACCTCCATAAGAAAGTACACTATCAAAGTGGGAACACCGCCCTCGATATTCTTATGGCACAGTCGCTTGTCAATGTGCCGTTTGTAGCGTTGCGGCGCGTGGGAATCGAGACTCGCGAACTGTTTGTGTCGGCACAAGCAGCAAAGATCGGAGATGCCGCCCCTGTCCAATATGATCCGCTGTCGGGGGCGTTTATGGCACTCGGTTGGGCGCAGTATCGTCCCGATTGGGCAGCGGCACAACTCAACGCGCACTTCCTTACGCGCTTGAATGCCGATGACCCCGTTCCCATACCGCAAACCATTCCGCCGTTCAACATTTTCGCGCTGTGGGAACTCTATCAGCAGACCCATGATCGCCCGATGCTGACACGATTTTATCCCTATGCCAAGCGACGGTATGAAGAATTGCTGGTCGCGGGGCGCGGCAAGGACAAAGCAACCGAGTGGCTTTTCGCTTACCCCAAGCCCACGATGAAATTGGCGGAAATTGACGCCAATCGCAAACTCTGCGAGCAGAAAATGCCGCTGTATTCGCCCGATTATTCCGCCTATGTGGTCCGTGCCGCGAAAATTATGAGAATGATGGCGGAAGCGACACGCCAAAAGCCCGAAGAGACTCTCCGCTTCGATCAAGACGCTAATAATGCGGCGCGTGCCATGAATGCCGCCCTCTGGAGTGCCGAACAGGGCGGTTATACAGGCAAATCCGATGACGGCAAAAGCGCAGACATCGGCAATACAATCGCGTCTCTGTTGCCCCTAATCGCCTCTGAGCAGACGCCTGAACAAGACGCCGCCCTGCTCAAACGTCTCAAGGATACGGCGCAATATGCAAGCGGTTTCGGGATACGAAGCCGCGCCAAAAACGCCCCGAACTATCAGCCGGAACTTCCCAATGGCGGGGCAGTCGGCTATGCGGTGAATTATTTGCTCTGGAAATCGCTTCTCGATAGGGGAGAAATCGGGTTCGCGCAGGAAATCGCCGAGGGTTTGATCGCGAAATATACGGCGTCTCCCGGCGAATGGCTGCATGGCGAGACCGGCGTCGGAATAGGGGAACCCGATACCACCGGTGATACCATGGCACTCCTCTCTCTGCACGCCGCCTATCACACAATCGGCACTGGCAGCGCGGGATGGGATACAAACCTTCTCGTGACAGAATATGCCGCGACTTCGGACAGTCTGCGCCTTGTCTATCGCACTCTTTCCAAAGCGAATACGGGCGTCATTTTGTGCGTCATGGGCAAGCCCGATACAGCATATATCACCGTCAGCGCAACGGAGCAGGAATTCAAGACCGATAAAAACGGCGTCCTTATCGTTCCTGTCGGTGCGGATACCACGACTCAGCAAATTCTCCTCAAGCGCAAATAAGGAACAGGACAATGCATTCTGAATCCACGAAAGAACACGAAAAGACACGAAAACAATTCACGAACAAATTTGCCGCAAAAAAGCAAAAAAGACACAAACTCACCTCTCGCAGCGGGGGTTTTAAACCCCCGTCTGGAAAAAACAAGCGTCTTTACCTCACCCCCAACCCCTCTCCTGATACCCGAACAAGTTCGGAGGAGAGGGGAGTCCATACACGGATGGGTGCGTCTGAAAGACGCTTGTTTTTTTTTGCCGGGTACTTTCAGTACCCGCTACGAGAGGGGAGCTAATATGAGAACCGCTGTGCTTTGCGTTGTGTTCGTCGTGTCCGTTGTGGTTGTATTGTTCGTGAATTGTTTTTCGTGTTCTTTCGTGTCTTTTCGTGGATCAGAGCGTTTTTCTCTCCCCTTCTCCCCTTCTCCCTTTCTCCCATTCTTTCTGGATGCGGGCGATGGCAGTGGCGATGTCTTCCATGTCCTGCGGGGTTCCGAGAAGTTGATATTGCTGGAGCCAAACCGTGTCGCGGCAAATCTGTTCGCAGACCGGCAAATGGAGGTTCGGGTAGTCAATAGGGCGTGCCGCCTGACACCACGCACCCGCCTTTTGCGCGACGCGGGCGAACAGTCCTTCTTTGTAGAGCGGCACATATCCGGCGGAACACGGAATGCCCTCCGCTTCCAACGCCGCTAAAAACTCTTCGTGCGATTTCCCGCCGAAATAGTCCAAAACCACGCGAAATGTAAACAGATGGTTGGCGTGCGTCGTGATGCGCGGGTCATCATAGGCAAGCAGAATTCCGGGAACAGACTTGAGCAATGAGCGCAAATAGGCGGCATTTGCGGCGCGTCGGGCGTTCTGTTCGGGAAGCCGCGCCAACTGCGTCCGCAATATCGCCGATTGGAACTCGGTCAGGCGATAATTGCCGCCGAGAACCCGATGCTCATACCATCGCCCGCTCCGTACGCGCCCAACATTGGTCACTGACCACGCCGCATCCGCCAACTCCTCATCGTTCGAGACAATCATGCCGCCCTCGCCCGAATTGACGTTTTTGCTCGCCTGAAAACTAAAGGTTCCGAGATGCCCCAACGCTCCCACTTTCGTCCCACGCCACGCCGCGCCGTGCGCCTGTGCCGCGTCCTCGATGACATACAGCGAATGGCGTTTGGCAATTTCAAGAATGGCGTCCATATCGGCGGGACGTCCGGCGATATGAACGGGAATAATCACCTTTGTTCGGGAGTTAATCGCGGGTTCGATGAGCAGCGGGTCAATATTCCATGTATCGCCCTGAATATCCACAAAAACCGGAGTTGCTCCGACAGCAAGAACCGCGCTGGCAGTCGCTACAAAGGTATAGGGCGGAACAATCACCTCGTCGCCGCACCCGACGCCCAATGCCCGCAGCACAATCTCAAGCGCGACGGTTCCATTGGCACACGCCACGGCATACTTCGCGTCCTGTACCGCCGCGAACTCTCGTTCCGCCGCCGCGCCCTGTTCGCCGCCAACCGACCACCATTGCCCGCTTCTCAAAACGTCAAGAAGTGCCTTTTCTTCGGTCTCGTCATAGATAGGCCACTGTACCCATGCACGGGTATTCGCATCGCGCACGGGAGTTCCGCCATCAATCGCAAGCATAGGGTTATTTTCCTTTTTGGAAGTATTCTGAGTGCGGTGACCGGGTGTTCTAAACACCCGTCAGGAAAAAACAAGCGTCTTTCAGACGCGATAACTCTCTTGGTTTGTGCGTCCGAAGGACGCTTGGCGGCACGCCATTTCAGACGGGTATTTTCAATGCCCGTCAACTTATATCCGCTATTTCGCAAACGCTTTTGCCCAGTCGCGGCGCATCGCCTTTTGTTCCGGCGTCGCGTCGGGGAGCATTTCGAGACTGGAATTCATGCCCAAGCCTGCCAAACACTCGGCAAACGGCAAGGGCTTGGTGGTGCGCGTGAGCAGTGTATAGAACGCGGTCAAATCGGTCTTTGTGATCTCGTTGATGACTTCGAGAATGCCGTTTTCGTCATAGCCGGGCTTCGGCGGCAGATGGCGTTTGAGCAGTTCGCGCATCACATCGTCGAGCGACTTCTTGCCCTCGGTTAAGGCACGAATCTTCAAGTCCAGACACAGCCCGATGAGTTCGCCCTTTTGATAATATGACAACCCGCCGAAGCCCTGACTGAATTTTGTTTCCCAAACACGCCGACTTGCCTCTTCCGCCGTGACGCGAGTTTGTGCGGTATTGCGGGCAAAGGCGGCGATTTGTCCCCGCCAGTGATCGAGATACTCATTTTCCGAACGCAGACCCGCCCGCCGACAGACGACGTGCGCGTAATACTCCGTGACGCCCTCCGCAAACCAGATATTCCCTGTCGGCTGCGGCGTGATATAGTCGAAGGGACCGAGAACTTTGGGGCGAATCAATTTGATATTCCAATTGTGGAAAAACTCATGCGCCAGAAGTGCGGCAATTTGCTTTGGATGGGTTCCCGCGCCGAGTCCAATTCTGGTACAGCAGCCATGCTCTAAGCCGCCGCCCTTTCCATTGACATCCATTAGGAAATCGTAGCCGGGATATTTCAGCCCGCCCATGATTTTGCTTGCCGCCGTGACGATACGACGACACACTTCGGGATACTCATCGGCGAAACGGACTTGATCGGCTTGCCCGAAGAACACAATGCGGTGCGGTTTCCTCTCGACCTCGAACGTGCGCTTGACCCAAAAACCGTCGCGTGCAACAACAAACGGCGAATCGGCGAGGGTATCGTAATCCGGCGCGGAAAATTTGCCATCTGCATTTTTGAGCGCAGGAGAAGTGAATACCGTCCAGCCTTTGGGGACGCCAATCAACACCGTGCAAGGCGCAGTTTTGTGTCCGACACGGTACAAAAACGTCGCAGAGCCATTGAGGAAAATCTGCCGTGTATCGAAATACACGTTTTGGCTGAAATTGCCGGGTGGCGTTGTTGGAATCCCATAAGAGACAAAGGCAAGCCCAGGTTTGGCTTGGAATTCCCATGTGTGCGGATTGGGGTGCTTCACGGTCAATTTGCCGTCGGGTTGCTGTACCTCAACGTCCTGCACATATTGAGCGTGGTTTTGAATGGAATAGTCCCCCGGTGACCAAACCGGCATCTGTACCTGCACCGTTTGCGATTCATCAATGGTTAGAGCCATCGTGACTGATACACCGGAAGCAGACTCATCGCTGCCGAATGTCACAATATAAGTGACTTCCGATGCCTTTTGTTGTTCCGCACTTGCAACATGAGGCAGCAGCGCGAAGCCCGCCATCAGAAGCAGAAAGAGCAAACGAATGGGTGAAATCGGTATCATGGTGTTGAGATCAATAGTCCTGTCGAAAGAATTTTGAGCGATGTCTTGCGTTCGCCTTTGTCGGAGCGCGACGTAGAGACGACCCGCGAGCGATCCGGCGACCAATCGCAGTCCGAACTTTCGAGGGTTCCGAGACGCACTGGCGTTTCTCCCGAAAAACGGCACAGCATCACATCGAATTTGCCGCCGTTTGTCGCCAACGCTCCAAATTGGCGGTTGTCTATCCAAACGGGCGCGAAATAGCCCCGCGTATCTTTTGGTGTGAGAAAGCGTACCCGATTTGTGGAGCGATCATACACAGCGATCTGCCATTTTGTGTTATCGAGTGGGGCGGGCGACACGGCAAAAAGAATGCGCTGACCGTCTGGTGAAATTGCGACAGAGCCGATTCGCGGAGCCATCTGCGTATACGCCGCCGGATATTTCGCGTCAATTCTCGGTGGTTGGTTTCCCGTCAGAGCGCGATAGAGTTGAGGCGTTGTGATGCGTGTCAGTTCGCCGGAACCCGCACTTTCGACACTGCCGGGAACCATGCGCCGCAGGGTATCTGTTGTCGGCGATTGCCAGCCGCGCCGGATTTTGCGCCGATAGACG
>CAZPZP010000214.1:0-6639 GCA_964591025.1 uncultured Chthonomonadaceae bacterium | reverse complement strand
CGGCAAAAACTGCGTCATTTGGGCGTGATGCCGTTCACATTCCTCAATTGCGGTTTTCTACAGTCAGTGTTAGGAGTGCGAAGTACGGCACGACGGGGTATCCCGCGCAGAAGAGTTTCCACGAGGGCGGGCATCAAAGTTAGGGCAACCGGGTACAGGAACGTAACCCTCTGAAAAACGGACGTCCTACGGACGGTGCGGTTGTGAGTCGTCGGTCTTTTCGCAGGTCTGCTGCTGTTGGGAGGAAGGCATCGCGACTCTCTTGTTCGTTGAACTCTGAATGAAGACGATAACCTCTCAAACGGGGATTTCGTCCGCAGGACGTCTGTTTTTCTGCCGGGTACGTTCCTGTGTACCCGGAACAACAGCAAATGGCTCTCAAACAGCCTGAGATTGCCCTGCAATTGATTCGCCCCCATTTACATCAGGACACAGAGGGTTCTTCATTCCGACAACCCAATTACGGACTAAGCGGCAAATCCAAACCTTCTGGCAGCGATTGGACGCGAACCTTCACTGTCAGTTTTCTGCGTACCGAAGGACGCAGTATCTGGACAATGGCGTCCTCTCCTGCCTTCCGCTGAATGACCGCCTCGCGCACATCACGTACATCGCCAATCGGCTTGTTGTCTATCGCCAGAATAATATCTTCGGCTCGCATTCCTGCGAGACTTGCCGGACTCTTCGGCAGTACTTCGCGGATGGCAACACCTTGCCCCTGCTCCAAATCAAACTGCTGTGCGGTCTTATCCGAAACAGGCTGAAACGCAACGCCCAGCCAGGGCGGACGCGAGGGCTTTGTTTTGACCTTGCCGTAAAGTATGATCTCTTTGACGACACGCCGCATCATATTGCTTGGAATTGCAAATCCTAACCCGATACTTCCGCCGCTCGGTCCTGAACTCAAAATCGCTGTATTGATCCCGATCAGCTGTCCGTTCACGTTGGCGAGTGCGCCGCCGCTGTTGCCGCGATTGATCGCCGCATCGGTCTGGATCGCCCCGTCGAGCTGACGCCCCTCTTCGATTTGCAGATTACGGCGGTTCAGTGCCGAGATAACGCCCACTGTGATCGTCGAACCCAACCCAAGCGGATTCCCGACTGCAATCGTCCATTCTCCGACCTGCAATTGCTCCGAGTCGCCGATCTCCGCATAGGGCAAATTCGCCGCATCGATCCGAATGACCGCGAGATCGGTCTGCGGATCATGCCCGATTAGTTTCGCATAGTGCCATTGTCCACTCGGAAGCGTCACGCGAATTCGGTTTGCTTCTTCGATTACGTGGCGATTGGTCACGATGTAGCCGTCCGCGCTCAAAATCACGCCGGAACCCTTGCCGCGCACCTCGCGCTCCAACCCCAGCGGATCAGTCTCGGAAGTTTCAGGAAGCGTGCGGCTGATCGTATCAATATTAACCACAACCGGCTCAATTTTCTTCACGGCTTCCACAATGCGGTTGTCAGCGATTCCAGAGGAATTCGGCGGCGAATCGAGAACTGCCAGAACACGTTGCTTGGCTTCACGATCAGGGATCGGGCGTAACAAGGTTGTGCGGATCAGCGCGATGCCAATCAGCATTCCCATCAAAAAAACAATGCCCAACCCTAAAAATCGCTTCATTCTTGCCTCACTCATTTTCTCTTTCGGACGAACAAACTCTCAAAAGAGTTTCACTTTATACCTTAATCTGCCGTAGCAAATTTGCCATTTCAATCGCCACCAGCAACGCTTCCGCTCCTTTATTGCCCGCCTTGCTTCCGGCGCGTTCAATCGCTTGTTCGATGCTTTCGGTGGTCAATACACCAAACGATACCGGAATTCCTGTCTCCAACGCCACTGATGCACAGCCATTCGTCACACTGCCCGCAATATGATCATAGTGCGTCGTCGCCCCGCGAATCACCGCCCCAAGTGCAACAATCGCGTCGAATTTCCCCGAACCCGCCATTGCTTTCACCGCGATGGGAATCTCGAAACTGCCCGGAACCCACGCCACCGTCAGCAAATTTTCGTCTCCGCCATGCCGCCGGTGTGCATCAATTGCCCCTTGCAGCAATTCTTTCGTAATAAACTCGTTCCAACGCGCCGCCACAATTCCTATCCGCAGTCCGTCCGCCGTCATTTTGCCTTCAACAATTGTCACTCTTCGCTTCCCTTCTTAATCTGCCTTTAACGAACGGTTCAATCAATCTGTTCCAACCGCAGCCGATGCCCCATCTTTTCGGCTTTGGTTTGTAAGTAGCGCACATTATAAGGATTGGCTTCTACCGGAAGCGAAACCCAATCGGCGATCTCCAGACCATACCCCTCCAATCCCGCGACTTTTTGGGGATTGTTGGTCATAAATCGAATCTGTTTGATGCCCAAATCTACCATAATCTGCGCCCCAATGCCGTAATCGCGCAAATCCGGCTTGAACCCCAGCATGACGTTTGCCTCGACGGTATCCGCGCCCTGCTCCTGCAAGGCATACGCCCGAATTTTGTTGATCAGCCCGATGCCGCGCCCCTCTTGTTCGAGATAAATCAAGGCTCCGCGCCCCTCATCGGCGATCATTTGCAGCGCGAGATGCAGCTGACTGCCGCAATCACACCGCAGCGAGTCCATGAGGTCGCCCGTGACACACGACGAATGCACCCGAACCAGAGTCGGTTCGCCGCCCTTGACTTCGCCTTTGACTATTGCCAGCGCGTGATGCGGTTCGACATCTGCCTCGTAAGCATGAACCGTGAAATCGCCATATTTCTCTGTGGGCAATGTAATCGTAGCGACGCGATGAATGAGCCGCTCGGTTCGCCGCCGATGTTTGATCAGGTCGGCAATGGTGATCATTTTCATACCGAACCGCTCGGCGATTTGGAACAATTCCGGCGTTTGCGCCATCGAGCCGTCTTCGCTCATAACCTCTGCCAGTACACCGACAGGCTGTAAACCCGCTAATTGGCACAAATCAACCGTCGCCTCGGTATGCCCCGCCCGCTTGAGAACGCCGCCCTCTTCTGCCCGCAGCGGAACGATATGTCCCGGACGATTAAAATCCGACGGCTTGACGTTCTTTTCCGTCATTTTCTGTATCGTTGTGGCGCGATCAAACGCCGAAACGCCCGTAGTAGTGCCTTGCTTTGCGTCTATCGTGACAGTCATTGCTGTGCCGAGACGTGACGAATTACGCTCCACCATCATGGGAATTTCGAGCGCAGAAAGTTTGGCAGGTGTTGTCGGGGCGCACACAAAACCGCTGCCGAATTTGATCATGATATTCATGGCTTCGGGCGTGCATTTTTCCGCCGCCATAATGAAATCGCCTTCGTTCTCGCGGTCTTCATCGTCTACGACAATAACAATTTTACCGTCCCTTATATCGTTTATCGCCGATTCAATACTGCTGTATTCCATAATTCGGGTGCATCCTTTCGCGATTGCGTGCTATCATTTTACCCTGACATTTTGAGAAAATTCTGAAATCAAACTTTCTCGCGCCAAATACGTAGAATCAAATACCCTAATCTTCGGGCAGTATTTTCCCGAAGGATTGATAAGAAGGAGCAAAACCGATGCCAACTGTTATCGAACGCGAAGATGAAATTATTGAAGAGATTGATGAAGAATTAGACGATACCGATATTCCTCCGATTTTTGGGCGTTGTCCCGTCTGCAAAAAACCTCTGCGTCCCCGTGACCGCTTCACCGGACAGCCGAAAGCCCCACCGATAGGGCAGGGCATTCACTCACGCGCCAAATGCGACAAGTGCGGCGCGATCATCGAATACGTCGGAAACGGCGAATGGGTGGTTGTGGAATAGAGGGGACAAATCCGTCCAAATTGTTAGGGAGCGAGGACGATTTTCTCGCCCCTATATTTTGCTCTTCCTGCTACAGCGTTTCCAGAACAACCCTGTGTTCGATTCCCTTCGATTCCCTTCGATCACTTCAGGGTTACCAAAACTTTCGATCATGAATATCCCTCAGAAAGAAATTCTCCCAATGCACAGGCATTTTTTCTCGCTGCTCGCTCTTGCATCTCTATTCCTCGCGTCATCTCGACCTGCCACTGCCCAACAAGCAGGGCGCAGTCCCGTCAAGGTGTTTATTCTCGCCGGTCAATCGAATATGGAGGGGCAGGGCGTCGCCGACCTCGAAGGCAAAGACTATAACGAAGGCAGAGGTACGCTGAAATTTTTGATGCGTGATCCTGCCAAAGCCCCACTTTTCAAGCACCTCAAAGACGGCGCAGGGCAGTGGACATCACGGCAGGATGTGTGGGTACGTTATCAACCTGAGCAGGGGCAACTGCAAGCAGGACAACTCTCGCTGGGATATACCGTGTATGGCGACAAACACCATTTTGGTCCCGAATTGCAGTTTGGTCATGTGATGGGCGACCTCTTGAGCAATCAGGTATTGCTCATCAAGACGGCATGGGGAGGCAAGAGCCTCTATACGGATTTTCGCCCGCCCAGTTCCGGCGGAAAAGTCGGTGCGTACTATTTGAAGATGCTGGCAGAGATACGGGAAGCATTGGCAAATCTCAAAACTGACTTTCCGGGCTACGGTGGGCGCGGGTATGAACTGGCAGGCTTCGTCTGGTATCAAGGCTGGAATGACGGCGTAGACCCGATTCATGCTGTGCCGGAATACGAACAGAACCTCGTCAATCTGATCCGAGATGTTCGCAAAGACTTGGATGCCCCGAAACTCCCAATTATCCTCGGCGAACTCACTGGACCTTGGGTGCAGGCGGAAGGCGAGTGGGCGGCACTCAGGAAAGCGCAAGCCAATGCAGCGGCACGCGCCGAGTTCGCTGGAACGGTGCAGTTTGTCGAAACCCACGATTTTGTCCGCAAGCCCGAAGATTCTCCCTGCCCCGGACATGGTCATCATGAGTTTGCCAATGCAGAGACCTATTTCCTAGTTGGCAACGCGCTCGGCGAAGGTATGAAGCGACTGCTCCAACCGAAATCTGCCGCGCAAGACGCCGAACCACCCAAGCCTACCGCTCACACAAACCGCACCCTCGAAGGCTGGACAATCCGTGTGGATAACCGTCTGCTTCGTCCGCCGAACAACGTCTTGGGAAATCGTGCGCTCCGGTTTCTCGAAGCCAAACTCACCGACATCAAAGCCATCGTCCCCCAAGATCGCCTCAAGCAACTGCAGGCAGTGACCATTGTTCTCGATCTGACTCACGGCAAACTGCGCTCCATGCAATATCATCCGGGAGCAGACTGGCTGATTGAAAATGGGTATGCAGCCGACTTGGTGAAGTGCGTCCATATCCCCGTTGCCGCCGACCTCCCGACACCACGCAATATCAACGAACAGCCATGGGTCATTCTGCACGAACTCGCCCATGCCTATCACGATCAGGTACTTGGCTTCGATGATCCACGCATCATCAAGGCGTTCGAGCAGTACACAAAGAGCGGACACGGCGATGCCACCCTGCTGTATGACGGCAGACGTGTGCGGCACTATGCCCTGACCGACCACAAAGAGTTTTTCGCCGAAATGACCGAAGCCTATTTCGGCGTCAACGATTTCTTTCCATTCAACCGAGCAGAACTGATGAATGCCGAACCCGAACTCTATGCCCTCTTGCAGTCAATATGGAGACAGGGCAAATCTCCTGCCGCACCATAAAATCCCGCTAACAGTGTGTTTCTATCGCAAAACTATTCCTTTAGGGGCAAGCACGAGACGAGACCGATATTCCTCCCATTTTCGGACGGTGTCCCGTCTGCAAAAAACCTCTGCGTCCCTGTGACCGCTTCACCGGACAGCCAAAAGCCCCGCCGATAGGGCAAGGCGTTCGTTCGCGTGCCAAATGCGACAAGTGCGGGGCGATTATTGAGTATGTCGGAAACAGCGAATGGGTCGTTGTCGAACAAACGGGTCTGTCCCTATAGCCCGTTCAGAAAGGCTGTGCCTACACAGTGCAGGTACAGCCGCACGCAAACGTCAGGTTTGCGGGCGAAGTGTGATGATGTTCGCCTTCGGCATTGATATGCAAAACATCGCCATCCGCAGGATTAAAAACGACAATATCCTTGATGCCCCATTTCTTGTAAAACGGTACGGCGAAAGTGTAATCTTTGTCCGCATAGCCCGGACTGACCAATTCAATTATGGCATCCGGTAAGTCTGTGACTTCCTCATCTTCCTGCTCCGAGTCTTTGCAAAAAATGGCAATGTCGGGACGCTTTGCCGAACCATCTGGAAAGCGCATAGACAGGTCGCTGTAGTGGAAACACCCGCAGCCCTGTTCCGTCGTTTGCGCCCCGATTTTGATGGATGTTTGGATACGGAAGATATTCCCCTGATGTCGTTTAAGCGGCATGGCTTCCCAGAGACCGCCGATACCCTGAATATACTCAAGGCGAATTCCGGCGTCCGCCGCCTGTTCCTGCATATCCAGAGTCAGAGGACAGTCCGGGACAGTCTGCGTTGGTGCTTCGGCAGGTTTTTCCAATGTTTCCATGGGCATTGTACTTTTTTCTCCTTGGTTGCGCTCATTTGCGTGGAGAGATTTTACTCCGCAGAGAGTACGGATTCAGGGGAAATTTCAGCGGCGCATTCCGTGATTCTCGAAAACGTAGAGACCTGTTTTACCGGGCGCGATAATCAATAGACCTCTTGCA
>CAZPZP010000213.1:0-6699 GCA_964591025.1 uncultured Chthonomonadaceae bacterium | reverse complement strand
GGGTACAAGAACGTACCCGACTCAAAAACAGACGTCCTACGGACGAAATTCCCTCGCCTTGAGAGTGCGAAGCACGGCACGGCGGAATGCCCTCAGCAGAAGAATTTATTCTGCTATACTCTTGCAAGAGGTCTATTGAGGCGTTGGACAATTCAGCAATCGTGGCGTTATTTGCATTGAGAGTGCGAAGCACGGCACGGCGGAACGCCCCCTGCACGAAGAATAAATTGTTGCTGGGATTTTAATGACCTAATACCCTAATGCCCCAAACAGTAAAAGAGGAAGCAGTATGCGCCGTTTTTGCGGCTTGATCTTCGCGGCACTCGTTTATGTGTGCCTGAGTGTCGGCGTCTTGGCACAAACCAATGCCGAGCGAACCAAAGATTTCACGTTTCTCTATGTGTCGAATCCGCGTATCGGCGGGCAGCAAAGCCGCGAAGCGCAGCGTCTGCCGTTCGATGCCGCTATTGGGGAGGCGAACAAGCCCGCGTTTCTGCTCATCAACGGCGGGCTGACCGCAACGGGATCGCCGGAAGAGTGGACGCTGTTCCGCGACATATTGACGGGAATCCCACAAGGGTTTCCGATTTATGCTCTGCCTGGCGGCAGCGATTATCTGCGGAATCCAACCGGCAAAGAGAGTCTTTTCACTCTCTTCTATGGCGAAGGCAAGCGCGAAATCAAAGGTCGCCCCAATCGTAACAACAAAATCGAAGATCGGCTGTATCAGTCTTTCGATGTGGAGGGCGTCCATCTTGTTTTGATTGACGCCGCCCTGCCCCTCGCGCCCCATAACCGTTACGCGCATCTCGATACGGAGCAGCTCAACTGGCTCGACAAAGACCTCAAACGCTTGAAACGCGATACGCCCGTGATGGTCTTTCTGAATGTGCCGTTCGGTTTGGAGGCGATCAGCACGCGCCCGATTGCCAACGAGTTCGAGTTATGGACGATATTGCGCCCTTACAATGTCGCCGCGATTTTTGCGCCCCAAGATGTCTCTCCCGACGCGGAAACTCCGCTCGCCAAACCGCTCAACAGCACGCAAATCGTCTCACTGCCCGATACACAAAAGGGTTTTGTCTACAAAGTTCGGGTGACGCCGCTCCGAGTCGCGATTGATCAAATTCGGATTGACGGTGACAGCAAGCCGTCTGAGATCGCCGCGTTTCCGATTTTGCAGCGTTCGCGGCAGTCGGTTTTGCGGGCAGGATTTGACGACGACGGCAATCCGTTTTTGGTGCGCCGCCATCCCATCGGACTGTTCGAGCCGCGTGCCGTCAGCGATAACCCGGAGCAGGAAACGGGCGAATATCGCATTGACGAAGGCAGTTATCAGCCGCTAAAGCGCGATGCCCGCGACATCTGGCGCAACCCGTTCCGCACGGAATCGATCCCGATTGGAATGCATACGGCGAGCGTGCGCGTCACGCCCGAAGGCAAATCTCCGCATTATGCCGAGATCATTTTCGAGGTTGAACGCGACAGCAAAGAGCCGACGCGACGCTGGGCGACTAATCTCGATAATCCCATTGTTTCGCGTCCCGTTTTGAGCGGCAGTACGCTTTATGTCTCGTCTACCGACACCAAACTCTACGCGCTCAACACCGAAAACGGCAAAAAGCGAACGCTTCTCACGGCACGCGGCGCGTTTTATGCCTCACCGCTTCTCCATGAAAAAACGCTGTATCTCGGTTCGCTGGATCATACGTTTTATGCGGTCAACGCCGACAACGGCAGTGTTCGCTGGCGATTCGGCACGGACGCGCCGATCTACGCGACGGCAGCATACGCGCTCGGAATCGTCTGTTTTGGGGGCAGCGACAAAATTTACGGCGTGAATGCGGAGACGGGCAAACAGGTTTGGGTGCAGAATGTTCCGGGTCTCTTCTCATCCGAAGTGGCAACTGACGGCGAAGCGTTTTATCTCGGCAATTCATCGGGACAACTCATCGCCCTCGATGCCAAAACCGGAACGGTTCGCTGGAAAACAGAGCCAACTGCCGCAACAACACGCATTTTGTTGGCAACAGCAGTGATGACGCCTGTTGTTTTGGGCGGACGAGTCTATTGCAATTCGAGCGGCGACACATTCGCCGCGTATGATGCTCGTAATGGTCAACGTCTTTGGGAGATCGATCTTCCGGCAGGCGATACGGTTCCGGCTGTATCCGGCACAACGATCTACCTTGTCGGCAATGCCTCCGATGTGGCGCGACTGTATGCCGTCAGTACGGCGGACGGCAAGATTCGCTGGCAGACTCCACTCAAGCAAAGCGTTGTCAATTCCGGCGTCAAAGTTGCGCCCGATGGGAAAAGCCTCGCGGTCAATGGTGTGCGCGGCACGGTTTCGGTTCACAATACTCAAGACGGAAAAGTTCTGTGGCAATATGAACTCGGTCCCGGCAATATCTTCGCGACACCGGAATATGACGGCGAGACTGTGTATGCCGCGACAATGGCGAACGACGTTCAAGGCTTGAATCCGCCCGGATACGATCCCAAGCAGAGGGCAGTGAACAAGAAATAGAGCGGGAACACTGCAAAAAAGAGAAATGCCGTATAATAGAGGGAAGCGCAGCCGATGCGCTTCTCTCTTTTGCTTCTGAAAGGAGGCTTGACAATGACCAAAACCCGTCAACCCTGTATTAAAGATGAAGGGCTTTATTCTCTCATTCCCGATTCGCCCGTTCGCATGACTTCGTTTGTGGAAGCCTATCATCGTCTGCGTGATGACATGGAGCAGCTGCGAACCGGCTTTTCACTGGAACACTGGCAGTTTCATGCAGCAATGGCGTTTTATTTTGCCAACAAAGAACTGTTTGATACCGAGTATGAGCGGCTGATGCAATGGCGTCGAGAATTTTGGGCGGAAGCCGCCGCAAGAAATGGCGACAGAAATGTTTGGGCAGAAATCTCAGGACAGTGGCCAGGTGATGAAACCGACGAGGAAATCAACGCACTGTTGGAGGAACTCAGTTGACGCCGCCAAATGTCATCAGTTTCCTGCCTGATACCAGCATCTTTATCCACTATGCTCGCAACGATGACTTATCACGTTCTATCGAGCAAATTTACGCGCTCAAAACGGGGGCAAGACCAATCAAGGTGAGCGTCGTCACTGTGGGCGAAATGCGGGCATTAGCCGCTCGGCGGAAATGGGGCGAGACAAAGCGGCAAAGCGTGAATGATCTACTGGCACAGTGTCAGGTGATTTGGATTGACACCGATGAAATCCTTGATGCCTACGCGGAACTCAACGTCTTCAGCATCGAGACAGGACGACCAATGGGCGATAACGACCTATGGATTGCGGCGACAGCGCGGGTAACTGGAGCAACCCTGCTCACAACGGACAAAGATTTCGACCACCTGTACCCAAACTATATCTTGCTTGAGTGGATTGACCCGAATACGTCCTGAAACTCCGTACTCAGTTTTTCACGAAACTGGACAGGGTTGCCCTCTTGCATCGCCTTCATTAACGCCTCGAATATAATCAAGCGCATAGCTTCGCCCCTGCCAAACACATGAAAAACAGCACCGCCAAATTCGCTGTCTTTTGCATTATTCTGCTCCTCATCTGTGAAAACTTCTCTCTCAGCATACTCCAATTCAGTCACAGCGGAATGAATTTCCCAGACGGGGGCGTTCCGCCGTGCCGTGCTTCGCACTCGGAATACATGACACGGTAATTTCGCGGATTTTCCCAACGACCCGATGACCTAACGCCCCACCGACCCAATCGGGGTATACTGACTATCCTTTTAGCAAATAAACTGACGGCTCCCTTACGAGGCACGCCGCGACAATACCGAGAATTTTCTTGGAGATATGGGACGAGACAGGAAGGACTATAAACGCAATGATTGTGGTCATGGCAGCCCACGCAACTGAGGGGCAAATCAAAGATGTCGAACAGCGTATCCTCGATTGGGGCTACGATGTGCATCCTATTTATGGCGCGGAACGCACTGTAATCGGCGCGGTTGGAGTTCCCGATGCCGACAAAGGGCAGTATATGGAGGCGTTGGAGTCGCTCGAATACGTCGAGCGGGTCATGGCAATTCTGCGCCCCTACAAATTCGCCAGCCGTGAACTCCACCCCGAAGGCACAATCATCAATGTCAAAGGTGTTCCCATTGGTGGCAATCAGGTGATTCTCATGGCGGGACCTTGTACCGTCGAAACCTATGAGCAGACTTATGAGTCGGCAGTGGCGTGCAAAGCGGCGGGCGCGAATATCCTGCGCGGCGGGGCATACAAGCCGAGTACCTCCCCCTATTCGTTTCAGGGATTGGGTCTCGAAGGCTTGAAAATTCTGCGGGCAATCGCCGATGAACTCGATATGCGCGTCATTACCGAAGTGATGGATACCCGCATGGTCGAAACGGTCTGCGAATATGCCGACATTCTGCAAATCGGAACCCGCAATATGCAGAATTATGACCTGCTCCGCGAAGTCGGCAAGTGCCAAACCGCCGTCATGGTGAAGCGCGGAATGTGGGCAAAAATCGAAGAGTGGCTTCAAGCAGCGGAATATGTTCTGCTCGGCGGCAACCCGAATGTCATGCTGTGTGAGCGTGGAATCCGCACCTTCGAGACCTATACCCGCAATACACTCGACCTTTCGGCAGTTCCGGCGGCAAAAGAGTTGTCGCATTTGCCGGTAATTGTCGATCCAAGTCAGGGAACGGGCAAGCGCAGTCTGGTTCAAGCCATGACCAAAGCAGCTGTGGCAGTCGGAGCGGACGGGCTTCTTATCGAAGTTCACCCGCATCCCGAAGCCGCTCTTAAAGACGCCGCACAACAAGTGACAACCACAGACTTCGGCAGAATGGTCGAGGAACTCAAGCCCATCGCCCTCGCTGTCGGACGCACAATATAAGTGAGTCCCTTAACCCCCAAGTCTGAGAGTAATCGCGATACGAAACCGCCCTGCTTCTGTGCTGAAGCAGGGCGGTTTTCGCTATTCTCGCGTTCAGGGCAAGCGCATCTAAATTTCATCCAACGAGTGGAAACAAATCTCAACAATTCTATTGACGACCCTTTCCTTCTCAAAAAAGCCCCTCAAAAGGAGTCCGGCATCATCCTGACCGAAGGGAAATGTTCCAGTCAACCGTTACTTGTCCTCCCCCGCGTAAACGCAGGGGTGCGAATCAATTTTAGGGCAGTCGGGTGTTTTAAACACCCGTCAGAAAAAAACAAGCGTCTTTCAGACGCACACTCCCGAAACTCTTCGCGTCTGAAAGACGCTTGTCTTTTGGGGTTCCGGGTACTTTCAGTACCCGCACAACCTTCTACTGCCCTAAACGCAGGGGGTTTTCTTGCCTTATTTTATAACGGTCTATCGTCAAAGCATCGTCAAATTGGAGCGGTAATTCCGCGTTGGCAGGAATTTGGGGAGCAAACGCCGAAACAGGAGAGCATGAGCCTAAAAGAAGCCATGACGGAGATCGTCAAAACATTGGGTGCAGAGCATTTTGCGCCCGAATTGCCGGAAGAGACCGCTGTTGCCGAACTGAATTGGAAGCCGCAGGGCGTGCTGTCACCGGACAGTGTCGCCCAAACGACTGCTATTTTGTCGTTGCTGGAGGCAGAAGGGGCAGCGGTTGTCCCCGTAGGTGGCGGCACACAGATTCATGTTGGATATCCACCCACAGCGGATCGCCCTGTGTTTATGGTTCGCACCACGCGCCTCAATCGGGTGTTGGATTTTCAACCCGACGATATGACGGTGACTGTCGAACCCGGCGTCACGCTCGACGCCTTGCAGCAAACTCTGGCGGTTCGCAATCAATATCTGCCGCTTGATGTTCCCTACAGCAATCGGGCGACATTGGGCGGCATCGTTTCGGCGAATACTTCGGGGTTTTGGCGTCCGGCGTATGGTACGCCCCGTGACTTGCTGATCGGCGTCAGGGCGTTAATGACGGGCAGTGTTGAGATTAAGGGTGGCGGCAAAGTCGTCAAAAATGTGGCGGGATACGATGTGTGCAAACTGTTTACCGGTGCATGGGGAACGCTCGGCATCCTCACGGAATTGACGTTTCGCACCCGCCCCAAACCCGAAACCGAGCGCGTTCTGGCATGGCAGTTGCCTGATCTGGCGACGGCGGCGAGGCTCGGCTTGGAACTCCATCACGCGCAACTTGCCCCAATATTTATTACCGTCACCAATGAATTGACGACAAAGCCGAATTTGCTGGTCGGTCTGCAAGGCGATGCGGCACGAGTGCAATGGCAGGCGGATGAGTTTGCGCGTCGCTTGAGAATGGCAGGAATCGCAGGGGAACCTGTTGCCGTCGAACCACTGCAATTCAGGACGCTTCGCAACGGTCAGGCACGCGCCACAAACTACACAACAATCGCGGCGCAAGTTTCGTGTCTGCCGTCCGATTTGCCCGCTCTTGTCGCCCAATTGGACGCAATGCTTTCGTTTCCCCGCCTCCGCGTTACGGCGCATTCGGCAACGGGCATTCTTGCCCTCGGCGCGATTGAAGTTCCGCATGGCACATTGCAACAGTTTCTTGCCCTGTTTCCGAAGCCGTCTCGCGTCCAGTGGATCGATCTCACGGAGAATCCCGATAATCTGGACTTGCCGCTTTGGGGTGAAGAGCAGGGCGACGCTTTCCTCCATCGTTCTCTGAAACAGACACTCGACCCCCAAAATACGTTCAGTCCCGGTCGCTTCTACGG
>CAZPZP010000212.1:0-6739 GCA_964591025.1 uncultured Chthonomonadaceae bacterium | reverse complement strand
TCTATTATAACCCGAACAGTCCCCCGCCACCGCCCGACGCCTTCTGATCGCTGATGTCGAAATCTTTGCGAAGGCGGAACTGGCGGCATACTTCTTCGAGTTCACGGTCTGCGGCATTCATTGCGGCGTCAATATCCCCGCTGCCGCCGCGCATTCCTTGAACGTCCTGAAGGGCAGTTGAGAGATTTTCGGGTGGAGTTTCAAGAAGTGTCATGATTTTGCTCATTGCGGCTTGAATCTTATCCAAATGGTCGCCATATTTCTGCGCCAAAACCGCACAACTGCCCGGAGCATTTTTACCCCGAAAAAACCCGTTTAATTGATTCCACTGCTCATCGTATTTGCCTGTCATCTTTGCGGCATCGCTTGGAATTGTGCGAGGATCGATTCCATCTTTTTCAAACTCCATATAACCCTGTGTGATCTTTGCCCCCAATGTACTGGCTAAGGTCTGCAAGTAGGCGTTGCCTTCTCGAAGAAGCCGATGCTTTTCGGTTTCAACCTTTTTCAAATGGGCGAGATAGTCCATAACATCGGTAGGAAGCGGCGCATCGGGCTGTTGGACTATGGGAGCCGGCTTGCTGTCGCCGGGAGCCTGAACGATAGGCGCGGCTTTGCTGTCACCTGGAGCCTGTACCAACGCACCGGAGCCACCGTTTCCGGGAGCCTGAACCAGCTGCCCTTTGCTATTGTCTCCCGCTTTTTGCACTAAACCTTTGGCGACGAACGCCCCCAATGCAATCACCACTAATGCCAAAATGCCAATGGTCGCGAACAATTTTTTGCTGCCGGTATTGCTCTGTGCGAAGGGCGCAGAGGGCGTCGGCGAGGCATAACCCGTCGGCGTTTGAGAGATATTCGTCGTCGCAACCACCGTGCCACAACGCAAACAGAAGCGCGATTGCGCCGGAATTTCCGCAGAACAGCGTGAGCATTTCATCAGGGCGTACTCCTCATCAAGCCTATATCGGCATTCCAAAATCTGACACGCGACAACACTAACGAGCCGTCTTATTTTTCTTGTCGGCGTATCGAACTGTTTTCCTTATTCTTGCTTAGACGATACGTCGGGCGGAAAGAGATCATTCACGCGAATTTTGGCGTTGGTGCGAGCAAGCGTGGCAATTTCTTCCTCGGCAGTATACACGCTCACAGCAGTATAACCGTCTGCTGTTGGGTCTCTGTGAACAATGATCTGCCGCTTTTTGACATTTGCGATCCAATACTCGCGGTAGTGAGAGCGTGCATAGATTTTCGCTTTGATATTCCTATCGGTAGCAAGCGTCGAGTCTGACACCTCCACGACAAGAACAACGTCTTGATCTGTCGGTTCATTGGGAAGAAACTCCAAAGCCGAACGATTGTACACAGTGATGTCCGGTTCGTAATCGTTGGTATGGGCGTCTTTTTTATCGATCTGTATGGCTTGCTGAGTTTGAACAAAAACCCGTCCAAAAACTTGTTCCAGCCACAATGCGATAATCAGCAGAGTTAAGCGGTGTGGGTGATTTTGCGGCATTTTAATCACGATCTCCCCGTCAATAAGTTCATAGCGTTCGGTCAGCAGGTTGTTGTCTACAAGGAACGTGACTTCGTCGCGAGTGAAGCGTTTTCGACTGGGAAACTGATCGGGAACGGGCGGTTCCGGTACTAAGAGCGTTGGCATTGAATTTTCTTCCTTTCCAAAAGCAGTGCGAAATTCTCACTGCCTCACTGGGGCTTGCAGTCGCTTCTTGATTCTTCATTAGGATACATCGGGCGGAAAGAGATCGTTCACGCGAATTTTGGCGTCGGGGCGTGCAAGCGTGGCAATTTCCTCCTCGGCAGTATACATGCTCACAGCAGTATAACCGTTTGATGTCGGGTCGCGGTAAACGAAAATCTGACGGTTTTTAACATCGGCAACCCAATATTCGCCTACTCCTGCCCGTGCGTAAAGGTCTCTTTTTTCACACTGATCCGAAGTCAACGTCGTATCGGCAATTTCTACAAGCAGAACGGCTTCATCAGGATTGGGATGACGACTGTAAAATTCATGCAGGGGTTTCGTCAAAACGGAAATATCCGGTTCGGGATAATTTCGTTTTCTCTCTTTAATCGCTACTTCGACGGCTTGCTGTGTTCGTACAAACAGTCGCCCGAAAACCTGCTCCAACCAAATGGCAATCAAAAGAAGAGTGGAATTATGCGGGGGATTTTGTGCCATAACAAGAATGATCTCTCCATCAATGAGTTCCCAGCGTTCGGTCAGCAAATTGTTGTCAACAAGAAATTTGACCTCATCACGGGTAAAGCGTTTTCGACTGGGAAACTGATCGGGTATAGGCGGCTCAGGCATAAGCGTTGTGGGCATTGTTTCTTCTCTCTTTCCAAAAGCAGTCCGAAATTCTAGAGTGTTGTTTCGGCAATACTACGCGAAATCCCTGCAAGGAGGAAATTCCGGTGTTCGGCGCGAAAGCAACGGCATGAAAACCACACGCCGCGAAATTTTGACCGCCTCGTTGGGATTGACGCTGACTGCGCCGAGTTTTGCTCTGGAATACGCCGCGCCGCTTCGAGTCGGTTCCGCCAAAGTGGATATTACGCCCGACGTGAGGGCGTTACAGGTTCCGCTTGGAGGCTATGCCGCTCGCAAAGATGCACCGGCAACGGGAGTCCACGATCCGATTTTTGCGCGTGCCGTTGTGCTGTCCGATGGCAAACAGGCGATACGGATTGTGTCGGTTGACTTGTGTTTCATTCCGGCGAATCTGCGGGATGCTGTCCGAACGCATCTCAAAAACCCGAACGCGCCGCTCTTCTTGTGTGCGACTCATACCCATTCCGCGCCCGATCCGCTTGCCCTACACGCCGGAAATACGATTGCCTTTCCCGGTTTTAGTAAGTTCGATTCTGCGCTCCGTGATTTCACAGCCAAACGAATAGCCGATGCTGTCAATGGAGCGGAAAGTCGGCTTGAAGCGGCAGCCGTTGAAGTGGCAGCGGCGAAAGTGGACGGCTTGAATCGCAACCGACGCAGTGAGAAAACCCTCGATACGGAACTGGGAATTGTGAATATAAGGCAAGCAAATGGAGAGATTGGGGCATTGTTAGTCAATTTCGCCTCGCACCCAACGATCTACGGCGACAAAATGCGCGAGATTTCCGCCGATTGGTGTGGAGCCATGACCGCAAAATTAGACGCGGCGAACAATGGTAAAAGCGGAGTCAGTCTGTTCCTCAACGGAGCCGAAGGAGATGCCTCGCCAGTCGCCGATAAGGGCAAAACCGACGAGGAGCGCGTCACTCTCTACGCCGAGCGCATGGTCAACGCGGTTCAAGAACAGCGTAGGGAAAGCAAGCCGCAAACAAACCCGACGCTCACCTATCACGAACACGTTTTTGACCTGCCGCCGCGCAAACCCAACGGGCTATTTTATGCCGCCGCCGGTTCGCTCGGAGCCAGCATTCCACAAGCCAAGCAGTTCGTCAACGCCCTCATGCCGAAAAAAACGCGCCTGACCTTCGCACAAATCGGCGATGTCCTGCTGATGGGGTTTCCGTGCGAACCGACTTCGGAACTCGGACTCAAAGCCAAAGCTCTTGCCCGGAAATCGGGCTATCGGTATCCGCTTGTTGTCGCCCTCACCAACGACTGGCTCGGCTACGCTCTCATGCCCGAACAGTACAAAAACGGCGGCTATGAGACCGGAATGTCGTTTTATGGCACGAACTTCGGCGACGTTCTGCTTGCCGAAACAGAAAAAGGGCTGGCGTCTATTCGTCGTGCGGCGCGGGGATAATCAAAATGGGCGCGACAATGCACATCACCAACCCGATGCAAATCCCAAAAATCTGCGAGGACGGATTGACACCGACTGCCACGTAACTGCTGTTCAGCACCATCAGCAATCCGCCAATGCCTCCCAACATCAAGCCAGCCATTGGTTTCGCGAACTTGCCGGCTGTTTTTGCCAACTTCTCAACCATTACTTTTTCCTTTTCCTGCATCGCATTTTGTGCTAAGAGAGTATAGCACGTTTCCGGGAGTTGAAAACTCCCGGAAACAAAGTACGAGCGTCTTTCAGACGCGAATGCCCTCCAATTGAGAGGAATTGTGCGTCTGGAAGACGCTTGTTTTTTCCTGACGGGGATTTTCAATTTCCCGACGAATCCCGAATCACTGACCTAAGCGTTCGCGGAATCGCTGAACCCACCCAGAACCGCCGCACCCTTCCGCGACTTCATTTTCCCAAAACGCCAAGCCTTCACAGTATGCCGCCTTTGCCCCTTCGAGATCACCTTTGATTTTGAGAACGTCGCCCAAAGAGCGCAGACACGCGGCGCGGCTCTGCATCTGCGGAATCTGTTCATAGATTCGCAATGCATCTTCGATCAGGCGTTTGCCCGTGTTGACCTGTCCGCGTTCGGCGTGAATTTTGCCCATCTGCTGTAAACAGTCGGCTTCACCGTGAGGCACATAATCCTGCTTGAACAACTCCAACGCTTCATCGAACGATGCGAGTGCCTCAGTGTAGCGTTTCAGTCCCGCGAGTGCCATGCCCTGATGATACAGCGGGGAGGCGAGCGAACGACCAGGATACTGCCGACGCAGAGCGATGTCTCTGCCGCTGACCGCGTATGCTGCCTCGAAACGCCCCAAAGCCAGCAGCGAAACAGCATAACTGTTGAGAGTATCTTGAAGAAAATGTGGCGACCCGTCGGGATCAATAAGAGGCAGATATGCCTCAAGTAGCTCTGCCGCTTTCTCCACTTTGCCGCCATGATGCAGACTATTCGTATAGTGCAGGAAATTGTGATCACATAAAATTTTCTGCTCGGCTTTCTCTCTCCAACTGTCTCGTATCTCATGATAATGCTGTGCCGCCGCCTCATATTGGCGCATTAAGAACATCAGCCATCCCACGTTGGCAGACGCTGCGATACGGTAAGCGTTCGGTGTCTCGTCAAGCAGTCCGGCAAGAAAATGATAAGCGTCCTGCATTCTGTCGGGAAAGAAATACCTCGTGCAGGGCGGGCAGAAATCGAACCAGATTTGGTTCATGGCGGCAGGTTCAGGAATGGGGGAATCAAGCAATGCATTCAGAACGATTTCGAGATGATGAGCGTTGCGCTGCCAACGATTGAAAAGTTCGGGCGGGGGCGGTTGATAGGCACTGATTTCACAGACAAAAGTGAATCTGATCCACTCGTGATAGGCGGCTTGCATTTCGACTTTCTGCGCGGCGGGGAGCGTGTCAGAAATCCATTGGCGCATGGGAGGCGGCATCTCAAAGCGTCCGTCGTGTTCGATGAGCAGAGCAAGGTTGGCGAGTGCGGAGAGTTCGGCAGAAGTGACTTCGCAAATGGCTGCTGCGAACTCCGTATCGAAACTGCCTTCCAGAATGCAGAGCCGCTCCAGTGCAGAGTGGTGGGCTTCCAACCCTTCCCATTGCGCCGCGAAAAAGAGGTGAAACTGTTTGGTTTCGCTCAGGGTGACGGTCGCGCCGCGCCGCATCAACTCTTGAGCAAAGGCGATCCATTCGGCACGGGAGCCGGTTTGTGGAGGCTGCAAATCGCCAAATCTGTTGTAATAGTGAAGTAGAAGCGTCGCAATCTCTTTGTCTTCAGGAAGCAACGTATCGAGTCGCCGCACGATCTCGTAGGCTTCGCGTCCCTGCTTCTGTTCCTCATAAAGAGCGATCAGGGTTTTGCTCGCCTCAGCAATCTTCTTATTCCAATCTTTCTGCTGTGCGGTGATCCAATCGTCACAGTTCAGCGTAGGTTTTGCCAATCCGTCCAGAAAATTGCCGCGTACAAGGGCGAGTGCCTGTTTCAGCAGGGCGATTTTAATTTGGGTGTCGTCGTCGGCTGTGGCGGCTTCTATGCACTGTGCGAACTCAACGGTGTCACTGTGAAACAAGCCGGGGCGCAAACGAAGCGTTTTGCCCTGCTCAGCAAAAATGTTTGTTCCAAACAGCGGGTGGTCTGCGTGATTGCAGTTGCTTATTGCCTTTCGCAGACTGTTGGCATCGGTTTGTAACTCTTCGCGCAGGATTTTGCGGGTTAGTCCGTTGGGTTCGCCGACCAATTGTTCCAGAAGACACCAGATCAAGGTGCGGGGAGGATGCGGAGGCGTCCCGGAAGTGCATTCGATGAACGGCGTGCCAAGCAATTTCAGCGTGAAGCGGGCGTTATTTTCCATGCTATCTTGTTTCGAGACACGCCGCACAAACTCCTGCCAAAAATACAGGGTGTTGGCACGTTTTTTGGTACGGTTTGCCTCTTCACAATTGCTGGCAAATATGTTTTAATAGATTAGCACTTCAAGAGCATTCCGCCCCTCCCGATCAGAGGGTCGGAAAGCGCGAACCATCTATGCCGCCTTTTGCAGAAAGAGAGACGGCACGGGCAGGAAGTGGAATTCCATCCGTGTTGTTCCTTCTTTCTGCATTCTGCCGGAGAAGTTTGGCGGCAGTGCGTTGGGGTTATCGGCGGGAAATTCAACTTCCATGAGTCTCGCGTCGGAAACCCTGCGAGGAGAGCCGGAATTCTCCCCCACCGCGTTTCCAGCGACAATAAGGGCGTCAGATTTTTTGACAGGGAAGAGAACATTCGTTCTCAAGCAGAAAGGATTGTCATTATGGTTTCTTCAAATCGGCTTAGTTCATCAGCGAAAGGCATACGGTTCATTCAGAGTGCCGGTATTGCCCTTTGCCTTCTTCTGGCAGGACAAATCACTGTACACGCTCAAGAAGTC
>CAZPZP010000211.1:0-6758 GCA_964591025.1 uncultured Chthonomonadaceae bacterium | reverse complement strand
ATCATACAGACCAACTTTTCGCAAGACTTATCGAAGAAAATTCGATGAATGTCTACTACCATACGCCGAGCGACATCACTTCTTCTTCGAGGAGGATGCCGAAGCGGGCAAACACTCGCGCTTTGACTTCATCGGCGATGGCGCGTATATCGAAGGCTTTGGCATTGCCGCAATTGACGATAAAATTAGCGTGTTTGGGAGAAATCCCCGCGCCTCCTTTGCTGTAACCTTTCATGCCGCACGCCTCCGAGAGATAAGCCGCCGGAACGACGCCCGCCCGCTTCATGCTGTCCGGCAGATTCGGCAGAGATTCCGCGAGGGTTTTGTCATACACGTTCTTGAAGAAACTGCCCGCCGAGGGTTCCCAAGGCTGCTTGAGAATGCGTTGCATCTGGAAATCTTTGGCTTTGGTTCGGATCGGGGTTTTGGGTGAAGGCGTCAATTCCAATTTGACCGAAACCAGTGCTGCGTTTGCCGTTGCTGTTACTCCTTCACGGCGCAGGCGACTGTCTCGATATGAAAATTCCATCCAATCGGGCGCGACCCATTTGCGTTCGCCGTTTTCGACCACTTCGATTTCCCGCACCAAGTCGCAGATATTGGCGCGATAGGCTCCGGCATTGGAGACCAACGCCCCGCCGACAGTTCCGGGAATACCGACGGCGAACTCCAAACCGGAGAGACCCGCCCGCAAGGTTTTGAGGAACAGGCGCATGAAATTATGACCGCATTCAACGTGGGTTGTCTGTCCAAGTGTAACGTGCTGGCAAGCGTTTTTGATCACCATGCCGCGTATCCCTGCATCACTGACACAGACGTTGCTCCCTTCGCCCAGCAGAAAATAAGGCAGTCTATAGCGTTGTGCGGCGGCAACAACTTCGGCGAAAATGTCTGCCTCTGTCGCCATCAGAAAATAATCGGCATTGCCCCCAACCCGCAATGTCGTATGCCGCGCCATCGATTCGCAACGGCGTAGGGTATGCTGTGCTTGCGGGGACAGAGTCGGCAGAACATCGTCCCATGTTCGTGTGGATTGCAGAGTTGTTGTCATGCCTCCCATTTTACCCTTTTCCGAAGTTCAATGGAGTTTCGTCCGTTGAGTAGAAAAAGGGTTGCCGGATCGGAGCGAAATACGGAAGTATAAAATAGGGGAAAGTGTAATCTTTTCCCCCTTTGTCTTGTCCAAGAATTTAGCGAACACGGCATTTTGAGCCGATAAAGTACGTATAGAATCCTAAGCGGGGGCGGGCAGAGAGAACCGCAATGACGCAGGGAAGGGAGAGCAGAGAAAATGGCAGTGACGATGGATAGCTTGCGCGAGGGAATTGAGGTTGAGGGCATTCGAATTTTCCAGCACGAGGACGACGCGCTCTTGGTTCCGATTCATCGGCAGGGGCAAATGTTCCATCTCGAAATCGAGTGCATGGAAGAGGGCGGCTATGTGCGCGGCTATATCCCTTGGTTTATGAAAATCGAAGACACTCCCTTCCGCGAGCGCGTGCTGGTGCGATTACTGCGCCTCAATGGCGAGTATAAGATTCTCAAATTCGCGTATGATGACAACGACGGCGAAGTGTGCGTCTCGGTAGAGATTCCCGTCGAGGACGGCACACTCACACGCGAACAGCTCCACCGCATGATGTATATTTTGACCCAAGTCGTTTTCGATGAGCGCGAACGCCTCATGATGCTGATGACCAAAGGCATCTATCCTGAAAGCGGCGACATCGGGTTTCAAGAGAGCCTTGACCGTCTTTTCGCCGATTATGAGGGTGAAGGACTGGAAGACTTGGATGAAATCGTCGCCGAAGAGGATCAAAGCGGTTCGCTCGATCTTTTCGAGGACGGCGACGAACGCGACGGTTTGATGTTTGAGGATGAGGATTAGATTTCCTCTTCTCCGTCCCGTGTTTAGAGCAGAGTCCGCATCTCACCGACAGGTGCGGACTGTCCTGTTTCCGGGTTATAAACGGTGTCGCATCGGACACAATAATAGAGCGTGTTCCAAATCTTCATTGCCCTTTCCCACGCCGCTTTTGCCTCTTTCACTTTTTCAATATGACGCCGATAAGCCCGTTTCAACGAGGGGCGAATCTGGCTGTAAATTCCACTTGAAATGAACCAGACAACGAAGAATGCCCCGATGCTCGGCGTCAGAAACCACGCGGCGATCAGCGCAAGTGCGTAAAACCAATCCGGTGACAGCAGAATCGCACAGGGTTCATCTGGTGCGGCAAGTTGTTGCGCCAATTTCGACGTGCCGATTTTCGACTCCGTATAGGTGCGCGGGTCGGGACGCCATCGCCCTTTCTCGTCGCGCCGAAACCCGTAACTCTCGCCGCGTGTTTTGGTTTCCCAACTCTCCTCGCGCACAACCGCCGCCACTTTTTTGACATCCGTATTTTCGCACTTGACACAAAAATAGTCCATAGCATTCATATCTCCTCTGTTGTTCACAGACAGGTTCGCTCTGGAAATCGTTTCAGTTTCTATATAAAATTTCCCTCCGTAATAATTACGCGAGAAATTGTGACGAGCGTCATAGACAAATCTGGTACTGCACCTTATAATGGGTAAGGTGACATAAGAAATCGTCACCTGATATCCTTTTCCAAGCAAAATGTTGACCCGCGTCAACAGAGTCACAGGAGGACTCGATTATGAACCCGTTCGATCTGTTAAAGGCACTGCTCAAGAACCTGCCGACAAATCGCTGGACAGTTTCTGTCAATGGCGTTCGCAAAGGTCCTGTCAAGCGCACGTTTTCAAAACTTGAAGGCACAACCGTTGCCCTTGATTTTCAATACGAGGATCAGGGAACAGTCCACAAACTGGAAGGAACCATTCCTTTGATCGGGGCGGGAAGTCCCGGCGGCGACGATCAGTTCCTGTTCGACGGTCAGCCCGTCGAACACGATGATTTTGTTCTTTCCAGTCGCTTTGTGTTTCCTGTCCCTGTTTTGGTTGTCGAATTCAAGTTCGAGTTGGCAGGGCAAGCCATGCGTGTTCGGTTCGATGGTCGTTTGGTGTAGTAGAGGACAGGGAACAGCCCTCACCCCTCTCCCAAACTTGGGAGAGGGGAGTTTTGATTCTCTCCGTGCTTCTTTTGTGCTTTTTTGTGGCAATTTTGTTCGTGAATGGGTTTTCGTGTTCTTTCGTGTGTTGCGTGGATTCAGAGTGCAGTGTCCTGTTCCCTGTCACCTGTTCCCTCCTACCTTCTTGGTGAGAAAGGGACGCTCGAACAACAGATAAAACGCATAGGAAACACAAAAAATCAGTGGAAGCGACCAGAGGCATAACAGCCCAAATGACGGAACTTCTGCAAGACGCTGCGGCACAACGGCATATTTCCACACAATCTCAATCAGGGGCGCGTGAACCAAATAGAGGCTATAGGAAAATCCGCCGATCAGCACCAACGGTTTCCACTCCAATATCGTTTTGAGCGGCACGACGGGCGCAGACGCAAGAGTCCAGAAGCAGGAACGCCGAAGTCAGGACGAAGAGCGTTTCCGTGATCGCGGGGCGAAAGTCATTGCTCCAACGAGCAAGCAAAATTGCCTCGATCACGGCACAAACGGCGCATACGATTCCCCATGTCCAGCCATGATTGTGGAGGCGGCGTGTTTTTGACGAATGCGCCAGATATGCCGCCGCCATTCCCAACACAAAATAAAACACGAACCCAACCGGAAATTCGCCCAAAATGCGAGTAAATAGCGCACACGACAATACCAAACATAAAATTCCTGTCACCACAATCACCGTCCCACCCCCGAATCGCCTCCAACCCCAGATCATTAGTGGAAACAGCAGATAGATATGACACTCGACAGCAACCGACCATAACACATGATTGATCCCGCCGCCACCCGTGAAATCTTGAAGCAGAAGCAGTCGCGTGACAAGGGCGTGAGCGGTCAGATTGTTTTGTATAATTGCCAAATACCACGTCCCGCTTCTTATTTCCTCTATTACAGAGGAGTTGCTTCCGATTTGGACTGCGTGCATTGCGGGAATTTCTTTTGTTGGGAAGCAGGAGGTTACGGGGTTTTTGGCGTATAGAACCTTATGATGAATACACGACTCGCCTTCCTATGTTTTTGTCTGTGCGTGGTGGGTGTGCCGAGCCATGCGGACACACTCGCCATTTTGCCGGAAACTCTTGCCCTGCGCGGCGCGAAAACCACGCAAAAAATTCTCGTCGAGCAGCGATCTGGGACACAATGGACGGGCGACCATACTGCACGCGCCGCGTTCGCCACATCGGACTCAAAGATCGTCACCATAGACAAAACAGGAACGATCCGGGCAATCGGTGATGGAACCGCGACGGTTTCCGCGACATTCAACGGGCAAACCGCGACCAAAACCGTCACGGTGAGCGGAACCAAGTCGCCGTTCGTCTGGAGTTTTCGCAATCATGTGCTGCCGATTCTGACGCGCAACGGCTGCAATCAGGGCGCGTGTCATGGGGCATTGGCAGGCAAAGGCGGCTTGAAATTGACCCTGCGCGGCTATGATCCCGACACCGATTTTGCCGTTTTGACGCGCCAAGCGGGCGGGCGACGCATCATCTCCGGTGAGCCGCAGAGCAGTCTGCTTCTCCAAAAATCGGCATATCTTATCCCGCATGGCGGCGGAATGCGCCTCGACAAAAAATCGGCGGACTTTGCCGTTGTCGCCGAGTGGATTCGACAGGGCAATCCGCGCCCCAAGCCGAACGATCCGCAAATCGCCGCTCTGCAAGTGTTTCCCAAGGAAACGCACGCCCTTAAGCCAACCGATACTCAGCAAATTCTTGTTCAAGCCGCCTACAGTGATCGCGCCCGCGCCGATGTCACCCGATGGACGAAGTTCGGGACAAGCGACAGCACCGTTGCCAGTGTGGACGACAACGGCAAAGTGACAATCAACGGCTACGGTGAAGCGGCGATCACGGTCTGGTTCAACAGCCGTGTGGCGTTTGCGAGAGTGATTGTTCCCTATCCCAACAAGATCGCCGAGTCCGTGTATACTTCTGCGCCCCGTGCCAATTTCGTTGACGACCTGATTCTCAAAAAACTTTCTGCGCTTCGGATTCCGCCGTCACCGCGTTCTTCGGATCGGGAGTTGATACGCAGGGCGACGCTTGATACTTTGGGATTATTGCCGACAGTCACGGAGACAGAAGCGTTCGTCACTTCAACCGCCCCCAATAAACGCAAAACGCTGATCGAATCGTTGCTTGCCCGCCCCGAATTCGTGGACTACTGGACATATAAGTGGAGCGATTTATTACTGGTCAGTTCACGCAAACTCAACCCAAACGCCGTGACCGCATTCTCAGGTTATATCCGGCAAAGTGTCGCCCAAAACAAGCCGTGGGATCGGTTTGTGCGCGAAATTCTCACGGCACGCGGCAGCACTCTGGAAAACGGTGCGGCGAATTACTTTGTTCTCCATAAAGAGCCGATTGAACTGACCGAAACGACGACTCAGGCGTTTCTCGGAATGTCGCTGACCTGCGCCCGCTGCCATAATCACCCGCTCGAAAAGTGGACGCAGAATCAATACTATGAGATGGCGAACTTCATGGCGCGTGTGCGCTTGAAAAATGGCGAACAGGACGGCGAGGTTTTGGTTCTGACTTCGGATCAGGGCGATGTGACTCACCCGCGCCTGAATCGTCCCTTGCCTCCCGTGCCGTTGGATGGAAAGAGTATCGCCCTCGATGCGAAAGGTGACCGGCGCGAAGAGTTGGCACGCTGGCTGACCGACAAGGACAATCCGTATTTTTCACGGGCATTGGTCAACCGCGTTTGGAAGCATTTTATGGGGCGCGGCTTGGTCGAAGCAGAGGACGACTTGCGGGCGACAAATCCGCCCTCGAACGAGGAACTCTTGGCGCAGCTCTCCACCGAGTTTGCCGCCGAACGGTTCAATATACGTCAATTGATTCGTACCATTATGAACTCGGAGGCGTATCAGCGCACCGCCACACCCATTGACGGCAATGAAGGCGACAATACATTCTATTCGCGGACGATTGTACGGCGGCTTCCGGCAGAGGTGATGCTCGATATTCTCTCCCAAGTGACGGGCATTGCGACGGAGTTTCCCAATATGGCGAAAGGGACTCGCGCCCTCCAACTCAACGATTCGCTGGTCGTCTCGACATTTCTGACCGCCTTCGGACGCCCGGAACGAGTCCAAACCTGCGCGTGTGAGCGACAGCAAGAGCCGAGTATCGCTCAAGCACTGCACCTTGCCAACGGCGATACCGTCAATCTCAAACTCCGCGCTTCAGGCGGATTGATCGATTCGCTTCTCGACGCCAATATTCCCAATGCCGAAATTCTGGAGCGGCTCTATCAAACGGCTCTCAGCCGCCCGCCGACAGCCATTGAGCAGACGAAAGCGTTGGCGATATTGAACGATCTCCCGGACACCTCGCGCCCTGTTCGCCGCATGGTTTTAGAGGATTTGTTCTGGGCGGTACTGACGGACAAGGAGTTCCTCTTCAATCATTGATGGGTCATTGGGTGATTGGATTATCACAAGAAGTCAGAACTTGGATAACAGAAAATTTGAATGCCCGTGCTGAACACAGCATGGGCATCGTAGGAACAGATTTTTGGAAGCGAAGTTTTGGCTGTTCGTATAACTACGGTGTGTAGTTCGAGCATTTACCGTTGATACAACGTCTGTTGAAACTATCTCCAAAAAGCACGAGTGAAGTGTCTTGGAAAACGCCGTTACAGTAAATGTTGAACATA
>CAZPZP010000210.1:0-6775 GCA_964591025.1 uncultured Chthonomonadaceae bacterium | reverse complement strand
AACACCCGACTGCCCTAAAATTGATTCGCACCCGGTTTGCGCCCGTTCGTCTCTCATCTTCGTTCATTGAGAGGGATTTTTGTTGTCCCAAGTAACGCCTCTCAATGGCAAGGCGGTTTGTGCCATGTGCGTTTTGCTAGGATTTTCAGGGCGAGGGCGGCATTTTCAGGTATTCTTATAAACTCAAGGCAAGAAGACCGCCTGCGTTTACGCAGGGGAGTTGTCACAAATAAACCACTTGAACGTGGCACATTGATAAGAGTAGGCATTGAAAATATCTGTCTCGGTGTCCTCACGGACGAGCGTCCTTCGGACGCGGCACCATGCCCTGTTTCTCTGATTTGTCTCTTAGGACGGCGATTTACAGAAGAACGAGATAATGGCTTGCGGCAATTCTATACTGACCCAAATCAAAGCACAATTCAGGCTGCAAACCGATGAAACCGGAAAAAATTGTCGGCGTTCTGCTCTGAATGCACAATAAAGCGCATTCACGACAGCAAAACGGCGCAAATGCAACTGAGGGGGTGGCACGCAAACTGCCATAATTACGGGTAAGACACTCTCAAACAGAACAGGAAGTTTTCACGATGGCGCGTACCGCACTCATCACGGGCATTACAGGACAAGACGGCTCGTATCTCGCAGAATTTCTGCTCGGCAAAGGCTATCGCGTCGTCGGCGTCGCCCGGCGTTCTTCAACGGAATGCTTCGAGCGCATTGCCCATATTCAAGAGCAAATCACACTCGCACAAGCCGACTTGCTGGATCAATACTCACTGATCGCGGCGTTGCAGACCTATCAGCCCGACGAAGTCTATAACCTCGCGGCGATGTCGTTTGTGCCAACGTCTTGGAATCAGCCCGTGCTGACCGGCGAGTTCACTGCCCTCGGCGTGACCCGCATGATGGAAGCCGTGCGCCTTGTGAATCCCAAAATGAAGTTCTACCAAGCGTCGTCTTCCGAGATGTACGGGAAGGTCAGGGAAGTCCCACAGACGGAAGATACTCCCTTCTATCCGCGCAGTCCGTATGGTGTGGCGAAAGTCTATGGTCACTATATCACGGTGAATTATCGCGAGAGTTACGATTTGTTCACCGTTTCGGGAATCTTGTTCAACCATGAGTCGCCGCGTCGAGGCTTGGAGTTCGTGACGCGCAAGGTCACCAACGGCGCAGTGCGGATTAAGTTGGGCTTGGACAAAGAGTTGCGGATGGGCAATCTGGATGCGCGGCGCGATTGGGGCTTTGCCGGCGATTATGTCAAGGCGATGTGGCTGATGCTCCAACAGGAGACGCCCGACGATTATGTAATCGCGACGGGGCAGACCCATACCGTCGAAGATTTAGTCGAAACGGCATTCTCTCATGTGGGCTTGAATTGGCGCGATTGGGTGGTTCAAGACCCCGCGTTTTATCGTCCGGCAGAAGTGGACTTATTGGTCGGCGATGCGTCGAAGGCAAAGCGCGTTTTGGGCTGGGAACCCGAAGTGGACTTCAAAGGTCTCGTAACAATGATGGTGGACGCCGATATGGAACGCTGGCAGAAAGCGCGGGGGAACTGACGCCTCCGTGAATGCCATTCCACGCGATGATCCGGGAACCTATGAGTCTCGCCGCCCTCTGCGTATTCTGGTCACAGGGGCGGGCGGCTTTGCGGGGCGGCATTTGATGGCGCATCTCATTGCGGAGTACAGTAAGCCCGACGCCGAACCCGTTCATATCACCGCGACGTTCTCCTCTCAGGGAGCTTGTGGCGTGCCGCTGCCGGATACGCCCGCGAACCGTTTGATGGGCTGGCTTGGCGACAATGAAAGCGGCTTTGTCTCTTCTGTCCAGATGGAGATGCGCGAGAAGCGGGCGATTGAGCAGACCATCGCCGAGGTGCGCCCTCAGCAGATTTATCACTTGGCGGCGCGGGCAAGCGGTGCGGATTTAGAACGTGAGGTGATGTTCGTGATCAACGTCGCCGGGACTCGCCACCTGTTGGAAGCGGCGTCCAAACTGCTCCAATTTCCCCGTGTGCTGATTGCCAGTACGGGGTATGTTTATGGCAATACCGATCCTGAACGCCCCGCACGCGAAGATGACCCCATCGGACCGCTTTGGAGTTTCGGACCTTACACGGACAGCAAGATTGAGATGGAGTCGGTGGCGCGTTCCTATCGCGGCTTTGTGCTGACGGCGCGGGCGTTCGCGCATACGGGGGCGGGGCAGACACCGACATTTGCCATTCCGGCGTTTGCGCGGCAGTTGGCGCGAATGGAAGTCGGATTGGAAGAGCCGATGCTCCGGGTTGGCAACTTGACGGCACTGCGCGATTTGCTCCATGTGCGCGATGTCGTTGCGGCGTATACGCAGATTATGGCTCACGGCGAACGCGGACTTGCTTATAATGTCGCGTCCGGGCGTCCTTATTCGATGCAGGACATTTTGGGCAGAATGCGGGCGTTATGCCGCGTTGAAACCGAGATTGCGACGGATGCGGCGCGTATCCGCCCTGCCGATATTGCCTGTTCCTCCGGCGACTCCTCCCGCCTTCATTCCCTCACGAACTGGCTGCCGCGCATTTCCCTTGAGGACACCTTACGCGAAACGCTGGAGTATTGGCGGGCGGAGGTTAGGGTATCATAAGGCAGAATTCGTGTGGATGGGAGACCCCCCGAAGAATGGAACAGGACTGGATCGCGGAAGCCCGTGACATTATGGAGATCGAGGCGTCTGCCGTTATGACAGCGGCAGGGCGGCTCGATGCGTCTTTTTTGTGCGCGTTGGATTTGCTGGACAAATGCGCGGGCAAAGTGATCACGACGGGCGTCGGGAAATCGGGCATTGCGGCGCGGAAGTTGGCGGCGACTCTTACGTCAACGGGCTGTGCATCCGTTTTCTTGCACCCCTCGGAGGCGATGCACGGCGACTTGGGCATTGTGGAGACCGATGATGTCGTCGTCGCCCTTTCCAATAGCGGCGAGAGCGAAGAGGTCTTGGCGATCCTGCCTGCGATATTGGCACGCGATGTGCCTGTGATTGCCATTGTCGGGAACGCCGATTCGACCCTGTCGCGAAAATCCAATGTCACTCTGGATGGCTCTATCGTGCGGGAAGCGTGTCCGCTCAACTTGGCTCCGACGACAAGCGTTGTTGTGCAGATGGCAATAGGCGACGCGCTCGCCATGACGCTTGAGAAGAAACGCGGCTTTCGTGCCGAGGATTATGCCCTGAATCATCCGGGCGGGCGACTGGGGCGGCGATTGACTCTGCGCGTCCGTGACGTGATGCCGACGGGAAGCGAGTCGCTGCCGCTTGTTTCGCTCGATGCGCCCCTGCTCACCGTCTTGAAGGAGATCAGCACCAAGCACATGGGGGCGGCGTGCGTGGTGGACGCGGCACAGAGTTTGCTTGGGTTTATCGCCGAATCGGACGTGCGGCGCGTTTTGCAGGAGTATCAGGCGGAAGCGTTCGCCCTCACTGCCGCGCAGATGATGAACCCGAATCCGGCGTTGGTTCTTGCACCGGAAACCCTCGCGTATGAGGCATTAGTCGAAATGGAGAATCGTCCGCGTGCGTTGTCTGTCGCTCCAGTTGTGGAAGCGTCGGGCAGGTGCATTGGTCTGGTGCGCGTCCATGATTTTGTGAAAGCGGGGTTGTAATCGATGGCTGTGCGCCCTACATATCTGTTGCGTCCGCGTTCCGGTTGGCAGTCTTTGGATTTGATGGAACTGTGGAGATTTCGTGACCTGCTGATTCAATTGGGTGTGCGCGATGTGAAACTCCGGTATCGTCAAACCGCGATGGGTGTAGCATGGGTGCTGATTCAGCCCATCGTCACTGCGATGGTATTCGCCTTTCTCTTCGGAAGAGTCGCCCGCCTTTCCACCAATAATATCCCGCCGTTTTGGTTCGCCTTTACAGGACTCATTGCATGGGGATTTTTTCAAGGTATCGTGAGCCGTGCCAGCGCAAGTCTGGTACAGAGTGCCCCGATCATCTCGAAAGTTTATTTTCCACGTCTCGTTTTGCCTTTGGCGACGATCATTTCGTGTCTGCTGGATTTTGCAGTGGGACTAGTGATTATGTTGATAGGATTGGTGGGCATTGGTTTGATCCCCGATGTGCGCGTGCTTCTGTTACCCGTATGGTTGCTGCTTTTCTTGCTGCTGGCGGCTGGAGTGGGAATGTACTCGGCAGCGATCACGGCACGCTACCGCGATTTGCAGTACGCCTTGCCCTTTGTCATTCAATTTTTTGCCTATGCCAGCCCTGTCGGCTATGCGACCAACTCGGTTCCTCCCGACCTGCGAGGGTGGTACGCTCTGAACCCGTTGGTCGGTCTGTTGGAAGCGTTCCGCTGGTCGATTTTGGGAACGGCAAACTTCTCGTGGGCAGCAACCGGATATGCCTCTGTGATTTCGGTCTGCGTATTTGTATTCGGGATGTACGGCTTCCGTCGGGTAGAAAGATCACTGGCAGATGTCCTCTGACTCCGTTGCGCTTTCCCTTCGCGGACTGGGCAAATCCTATCGTATGACGGCATTGATCGATCAACCGTACTCCTTTATCGAAATGTTGACTGGAAAAATACGCCGTCCTTTTCGCCGCCCTGACGAGCGCGTGTTTTGGGCACTTCGGAACATCTCACTCCAGATCAAGCAGGGCGAAACGGTCGGTATCATCGGCAGAAACGGCGCAGGCAAGTCCACTCTGCTCAAAATTTTAAGCCGTATTACTGATCCGTCTGAAGGCGAGGTCGCCGTATTCGGGCGAGTAGGCAGCCTGCTCGAAGTGGGAACAGGCTTTCATCCCGAACTGACAGGACGGGAAAACATTTTTCTCAATGGGGCGATTTTGGGAATGCGGCGACATGAGATCGCACGGCGATTCGATGCCATCGTGGATTTTTCCGGCGTCGAGGAGTTTTTGGAGCTTCCCGTCAAAAAGTACAGCAGTGGAATGTACGTCCGCCTCGCCTTTGCCGTTGCGGCGCATTTGGAGCCGGAAATTTTGCTGGTTGATGAAGTTCTCGCTGTCGGCGACGCTGAGTTTCAGCAGAAGTGCTTGGGGAAAATGCGCGACGAAGCGATCAGTGGACGTGCAGTCTTGTTTGTCAGTCACAGCATGGCGGCGGTACAGAATTTATGCAAGTCGTGCCTTCTGCTGGAGAAGGGACAGTTGGTATTTTACGGGGAAACAAGTGCCGCCATTGACCTTTATCTGCAATCGTCTAGTCGCTCCGCCGAAGTCGAGGCGGCACAGAGACAAAACCGGAAGGGTCTCAACGCTTCCCAACCGCAGATCGCAGTGGTACGTTTGGTAGATGCCAAAGGCAAAGTGCAGTCGCGCCTCTCTCAAGGCGAAGCAGTGCATTTGGAAATTACAGTGGATGCGCCCCATCTTGGGATAGAGCGTCCCATTGTAAGGCTCTCCATCAACCATGTGATCCACGGAATCGTGGGCATGGTAGATACACAACTCACAGGATCGCCGCTAAGGCAGGGACGGTACCAGCATTTCACGCTGCGGTGCAGCCTCAAACCTCTGCCTTTGCTGCAAGGATTGTATACAGTCGATGTCTGGCTCAGTGATGGTCATATACAAATCGATACGCTGCCTGCGTGTTTGAGTTTTGCTGTCGAAGAGACTGACTTATATGGCACCGGACGTGCGACTTTTGCTGACAAAGGCATTCTCTATTTGGAACCGACGTGGGAGATCATTTCAGAACAATGAATGCCTTCTTCCCCGAATTGACATTCTCGATGGTGCGTCGCATCGGCTTGTGGGTGCTGTACGACTATCCCAAATTGCTGGAACCGTTTCCGCTGCGTCTTCCATAGGTGCTTTCGGAGAGGGACAATGCCCCAGCAGAGGAAGTATGAGAGGCGAGGATTGATGATGAGTATCGCGAAGGCGTTCAATCGGTTATGGGGAGATATTCGCACTGCCAAAATCTTGGCGGCTGACTCTGCGTCACGCCGTCTTCTCACACGCGATTTTGTGAGTTACCCGTTTTTGCGTCTCGTCCCTGTGTCCGTCGAACCTGCTGAGCGCACTGTCCATCTCGTTGGAAACGTCACTTTGACCTATCGTGCGGAGCGGGGCGATATTTGGGCAGTGCGGCAGATGTGGATAGATGAGGTTTGTCGCTTGCCCGTTGCTGTCGCGCCCGATGTGATCGTGGATTTGGGCGCAAATATCGGCATGGCGGGCGTTTTTCTTGCCAAACGCTATGGCTGTTCTCGCCTGATTGCTGTCGAGCCGGTTCCTGCCAATATCGCCCTCGCCAAGCGCAACTATGCCCAAAATGAGATTGACGCTGTTGTTTTCGAGGGCGTTGTCGGGGACAAAGAAGGAACGGCACGATTCTTGAATTCTGTAAGTTCCAGCAATGGGTACGTGGATTTTGCCAGCTCGACGATGACCGACAATTCTGAGACTCGCGTTCCAATGACAACCATGGACTCCCTTTTAGCCGACGTATCGCCAATCGAAACGGTTCTGGTGAAAATGGACATCGAGGGCGCGGAACAGCCGATACTGCAAAACCGCCCCCAATGGCTGCGACGAATTTCCGCCCTCTTGCTGGAATTCCATCCGCCGCTTGCCGAGGAGAAGCAATTGACGGAAATTGTTCTTGCGTCCGGTTTTGTGAGCCATCCCGCAAATTCCGAATTGATGACCTATTTTCTACGCTCTCATTGATATTGAAGACTGATATTAAGAACTCCCCTCTCGCACCGGAGGTTTTAAACCCCCGTCTGGAAAAAACAAGCGTCTT
>CAZPZP010000209.1:0-6780 GCA_964591025.1 uncultured Chthonomonadaceae bacterium | reverse complement strand
CGGGTCTATTCTGTTCTTGAGATTGATACTTGTTGATAGATTTAGATGCGTTTGCCCTATGCTTTTCGCCGTGTTCTCCGTGAACTCCGTAGTTCTATTTAGTTTTTCGTTGTGCTGGATTCTCCGCCGGGCGGCGGCGTTTGCGGCGTTGTGCCTGTGCCGTTTCCGTTGGGCGTCGCGTTGTTCATGTCTTTGGCTTTGGAACCGTCTTGTTTCAATTGTCCCGCTTTGGGGTCGAGTAGCAGAATTTGATCCTTGACGTTCGGCAGAGACGGGACGAGCAGACTGCCTTGCCCTCGCGTCAGTTCTCGCGCCTCTTCGACGCTGCGAACAACGTGCGGCGTCAGAAAGATCATCAACTCCACTTTGTTTTTCGTTTTCTCGCGGTTGCGGAAAAACTGACCGATCAGCGGAATTTCCGAGATGATCGGAATTTTGTTGATAATGGTTCCATTGCTCTCCCGAATTAATCCGCCGATAACGATAGTTTCGTTGTCCATGACCGTAACCGATGTATCGGCTTCGCGGTTGTTGATGACCGGAACGCGCAAAGCACTCTGCCCTGTTCCCAACGTATCGAAACGAAGCAGATCGGTGGCGACCTGCAGCACATCAATGGTCACCAAACCCTGACGGGCGATGCGCGGCGTAACCGTCAACTGGAATCCGACGTTCTCAAACAGAATTTCGTTGGTCAGTACCGGCGTTCCGAAGCCACCCTGCACGTTCTGTGTGGTGACATACGGAATCCGGGTGGATATGTCTATGAACGCCTCTTGGTTGTTAGAGGTGAAAATACGCGGCGTCGAGATAACCCGCACTTTGCTGTCGCTGGACAGTGCCTGAAGAAGCGCGGTATAGTTGGTTCCGGCTATTGTGAATTGCGTACCGCTTGCCGCCGCATCGAAGGTGTTGCTGCTTCCCGACGCCGGCAGATTGACCTGCCCCTGTGCGGTATTGACTCTGGCGAAAAGATTCGCGAAACGCCCGCCGAGAGTGAAGCCGAGACGCTCGTTCACGTCGAGGGTTACTTCCGCGATGATCACTTCGATCAGCACCTGCGGCTGAATAACGTCCAATTGCTGAATCAAGCCGAGTATCGTCTTATAGTTATCCGGTGTTGTCGTCACAATCAGCGAATCGCCGTATGGCGACGGCGTGACAAAGACGTTGTTCTGTAAACGCAACAGATTGACGAACGAACCGCTTTGACCGCGCCCGAATTGCGCTCCACCGGCTTGTCCTAATCGTGACTGGCGATTGCCTCCGAAGAAGTCGAAGAATTGGCGCGTGCGCTCTTCTTCGCTGCCATCGCCCTCTGTCGGAACAAAACCGCCCGGCGTCATGACGCCCTGCATCCCTTGCGGAACGGCAGAACCGCCGCCGTTGCCCTGATAGTTACCGTCGCCTGTGCCTTGTGGGGCGTTGGGCGGTCCGGGCGGAATACGAGAAGCACGGGAGCGGGTGTTATTAGTATTACCGAGGCGGCGATTGATGGGTGTGCGTCCCTGATTGCGTTGCTGCTGTTGCTGCCCGCCAAAGCCGCCGAAGAAACCGCCGAAACCTCCGCCTTGTTGCTGCCCGGTGCTGAACGCTTGCTGGAGGGCAAATGCGACATCATCGGCTTGGGCGTTTTTGAGCGGAATCACAAAGGTTGTCGCCTCTACTGGAACGTCCACATCGAACGTGTCAATCAGTTCGTTGATTTTGCGCCGTCTGTCCTCCGACGCCGTGATGATCACATTGTTGGTGCGGGCATCGGCGACCACTTTGCCGAATGGGTCGGTGCTGGCAACCTCCTGCTGTTGTCCGCCGCCGCCGCCGCCGAATTGGTTGAAACCGCCGCCAAATGCACGCTGTTGAAAGGAAGGATTGCCGCCGCCCGCCGCGCCGCCGGGACGCAGATTTGAGAGAACCTGATTGACTTGATTGGCAACCTGAGTCGCGTCGGCATACTTGATTTTGCGGACTTCGGTATCGAGTGTGTTGCTGCCGTCATCGTCCAAACGGCTGATAATATCGCGGGCAATCGAGGCTTGGTTTGCCGCCGACGCAATCACCAGAACCTGATTGGTGCGCGGATCAGCAACGGCAAGGACTGCGGGACGCCCGCCGCCCGCCGCTCCGGGTTGTCCGGGTTGGGGGGGTGGCTGACCGGGCTGCTGTGCTGCGCCGCCGCCGCGCCCGCGTGTCGTCGTCTGCTTATACAGATTGGTGATGATGTCGGCGATAGTCGCCGCCTCCGCGTAGCGCAACGGATAGACCATCAATTCCGTGTTATTGGAAGTCTTATCGAGTGCGTCCACCAACTGAACAAACCGCTGAATATTGCTGGCGGTATCCGTCATAATCAGCGAGTTCGTGCCGGGACTGCCGATCAAACTTGCTCCGGTACTGATAAGGGGAAGCAGCTCTTTCGCGAGGGCTTCGGCGTCCACATTGTCGAGCGGAATGACCTGCGTCATCACTTGGTTGCGCGAATCCCCTTTGATTTTGTCGTCGTCATCTAAGCCTTTATTGAGAATGGTCGTTTGCTTCACGCCTTTGTCTAATGGCAAAATACTGAGGATATTGCCACTTTGTAACGCCGTGAAGCCGCGTACACTGAGGACAGCCTGTAAAATCTTGAACGCTTCGTCGAGGCTGACTGGCTTAGGATTGATAATCGTCACTTGTCCTGCCAAACCGTCGGATGTCGTAACTGTCAAGCCCGACATTTGCGAGAAGAATTTGAGGACATTGACGATTTCCGAGCCATTAAAACTGAACGAAAACGGCGTGCTGTTTCCCGCCTTGAAATTATCAACAGACGGAACCGGATTGGTATTTACCGGAATTTGAGTAGGGTTGGCTTGTTCGGGATTGGGAGCCGCTTTTGTGTCGGCGGGCGGCTTGGTGTCTCCTGTATTGGGCTTCACTTTGCCGTCCGGCGTGATGGTAATTCCGCCTTGCTTGCCCGTCGGCTTGGCATTGCCTTGCGCCCCTTTGCCGTCTTTGCGTTGCATCGGAACAACGCGCAATGGGCTGGCATTGGCAGGAGGTGCCTGTGTTCCGATTATTGGCTTCTCGCCCTGTGCCGGTGTTTGCGCCATCAAAGGCGCAAAGGTCACCGACTGCGTTAGAATGCCGAGTGAGAGGCAGAGGACACGCCGCCGATAGGTTTTGAATGATGTTTGTGGTTGTGTTTTCACGCGAAAATCTTCCTCTTCCTTAAACTATCGGTTGCGTCCGCCGCGCCCGCCACCCCGGAAATTGCCGTTCATCCATTCGGTGCGGCGAGCCGCCTGCTCAGGAGACATTGACCGTCCATTCGGGAGGACAACGGCTCCCGGAATGTTCATCTGCGTAGGCATTCCTTGAGGCATACCCGGTGGCATTCCAGCGGGCATCGGCTGTCCCGGCTGTGGCTGTCCACCGCCACCGCCTTGCAGGAATGGCGCGTTCGCACTCAGCGGCGTCACATTGATCGTGTCGGATTTGGCGATCATTTGCGATTTTTTTCCTGTCGCGAACGTAATGCCTTGATCCGTGATCGTGCTGACTTGCGAACCGAGGAACGTCTCGCCCGGCTTCACATATTGCCCCTCTTTGGTTTTGGTATTTTCCAGTAGAGCCATGCGCGACTCGCCCATGGTGATCACGCCCGTATACGCCCAATCTTGGAACGGGTTGATCTCGACAACAGGAACCTGCGGAAGCTCTACTTTTTTCGGCGGCGTCACTTTGACGACAACCGGCTTTTTAACAAAGGGCTTAGGCGGTTGCGGCGGGCTGAACATATTGCCGCGCACTCCACCTGTGTAAAACTCCAGTGGGCGGCGTCCCGAATCGTCGGTTTCCGGTTCCAGCGCAATATCGGCACTCTTCGTATCGGCTTGCGCGAGAACAAGAGGTTTCTCAATCGCGGGCTTGGTGTTTTTGGCGGATTTGCCCGTTTGCGCGATATTGGGACGTGCCGCAATCAGCAATACACCGATTGCCAGAGCGGGCAGACTGAACAAAATAATCTGCGGAATGAAAAACTTGTCCTGTGGCGGCGGCAACTGGCGCAGTCGCTGGGCTTCGAGTGTTTGGGAGAAAAGCGGCAATCCATGAGAATTGCGGGGTTCAGTTACTGGCATTGGAGGTCTCCTGACTGCTGTTCGCCGCATACGCGGCGCGAGTAAATACTGTGATTGTTGCGGTCATATCCACCGCTTTCAAGCGATTTTCGGCGGACGAGATATTGATCTTGTCCAGAACCATCTTATATTTCGAGTCTTCGACGGCATACAAAAACTGCATGGCGTTGGGTTGAAACGCCGCACGGAATCGGATTTCGAGCGGAACTTTCTGCCCCTGTCCCGACTTGAGTTCTATCGGGCGAAGCGGCTTGACTTCCCGCAGCCGCACTTTGGAATTTTGCGCGATTTGCTGGAGTTGGCGCAGGACACGCGGCACAATCTCTTCCGGCGTCATATTATAGGTCATGCGTTCGTTGGCGGCTTCCAACGCTGCCACTTCCGTATTGAGCTGCTCCATTTTGCTCATTGTCAGGCGTTTTTGTTTGTTAGCGTCTTCTACCGTCAAGACAGCAGATTTCCCCCCGCTTGATTTCGGCGAGAACAATTGATAGGCAATCGCCGGAACGCATAACACAATTGCCACGAGGACATAAGTTCGTTCGTTTTTTGTCATTCGAAGAAATCTTCCTCTCTGGCGGGATCGTCGTTCCGCTTGGTCGGCGTGCTTTTGATCGCCCGTGCCGTTGATATTATAGGTTTGTTGGCGTTCGCTCTTAATGTGTCTGCGATGGCAGAGGGCAGGAGATCGTTCGCCTTGTCGTTGATTTTCGCCGTAATAATGAACGCGGTCACCAATGTTCGGCGGCGAATTGTCGTTCCCGTTCCTGTGCTTGCCGTAGGGTTAGACGAAGCCGCAGGGGAGGTCGTTACAGTCGGGTTCGTATTGGCAGGTGGCGGAGCCGCGCCCTGCATTCCGGGCAGTGCGGGCTGACCGAGTGTGGCAGGTGGCACGGTTATCGGAGCCGTACTCGTCGTTGGCGCATTGGTAACGGGTGCATTCGTCGTCGGTGCATTTGCTGTTGGAGCGTTTCCAACAGCGGTTTCACTGCTTTGCGAGTCGCCGAGATAACCAAGCCGCACTTCCCGAAACGCCCCCGATTGCTGTAATGCCAACACCAAATCTGTGGCGGCAATTTCCGATTTTGTTTCGCCGCGTATGGTCAAGCCGCTTTCCCGATTGAACGCGAACTGTGTCAGCCAGATTCCATCGGTACGCGGCAGGGCATAGGCGACTGCCGCCAAAACGTCCACAGTCGGGTACTTGCGTGCCAGTCCAGTATTGATTTCGTTCGAGAGTTCCTGCGCCTTTTTTTGTTTTCGATTGAGAACGTCATAGCGGGACGTGACATTTTTCAGGTCGGTGTTGGCAATGGCGCGGGCAGTGCGCTCTTTGGTCTGTCCCGACATCGTCGTTGTGATATAGAATAACGCCGCAAGCACAATCGCCGTCGCCGCCAGTACGCTCAAAACTTTCTTGTGCTGTTCGCCGCGTTCGGCGCGAGCAATCGCTTTGTCGTCGGGCGCGAGATTGATCGGGGCGGGGCTTCCGCCGCGAGTCTGCAATGCCGCACCGACTGCCGTCGCATACTCCAAACCGGACGGATCGCCGGGAGGCAGCAGACGCGGAACTAAGCGACTGACTGGCATCTCCAAAACATCGGTCAAGGCACGCTCCAAAACGTCCAATTGTCCGCCCATAAAATCGGCTCCGGCGAGCGAAATATGAACGATGCCGCGAGACCGAAATTCGTTCTGATACGAGGTCAGCGAGCGGATTACTTCCTCGATCAGTCGCCGAACGCCCGCCTCCATATTGTTCGGGTCGAACGGCACAGATGCGGCGCGTGTAAACAGGAGACGCGCATCCGAGACAACGGCAACATCGAGTTCGCCGGGTTCCAGATCGATCAACGCCGTCGGTTCGATGGCTCCGCGTGCGTGTTCGGCAAGGGCAAGAGCAGAGACCGAGAGGCGATCCAACTCCAAGCCCGCTTTCTCGAAAATTGCCACAATCTCATTGATCAGCGAACGCCGCGCCGCCGCGAGCAAAACCGTGACCATCTCCTCGCCGCCCGCACCCATAAGTCCCTGCTCGCTGACGACGTGATAATCGAGAACAACCTCATCGAGCGAGAACAAAATATACTGCTGTGCCTCGAACGCGACCATTCCGCGCATCTGTTCCGGCGGGGCGTATGGCAGTTTGGCAAAGCGCAAGGTGACAAGGCGGCGCGGCATACTCGCCACAACGCGGCGTGCCGAAATCCCCGCCTGTGACAATGCCGAACGAATGGCAGCGGCGACGACGTTGCGGTGGGTTGCCAGATCATTCCAAACATTGGGCGGAAGTGAAGCTGCCCCGCGTTTGATAACCTTGCCGTCGGCGGGATCGTTGGTGCGTGCCCATTCGACTTCCACGACGCGCACTGTCGTGGCTCCCAGATCAATTGAAACGCAGGTGGCTGCTCCAGCGTAGCGCGTAGGCGCGGTTCGTGCCAAATCTCTCTCCGTCTATCGCCGCAACACTTCGGCGGAAAATGCTCAAATGAAAATTTTATAGAGGCGGGTACAGAAACGTACCCGCCTGAAGTACAGTCGTCCTGCGGACGAACCGCTTGGGAGATTTGCGTCTCCCTTGAGAGTCTCTGTCCGCGATTCGTGTTAGGCAAAGGCAACTACCTTACAGTTTGTGCGTCCGCAGGACGCCTGTTTTTTA
>CAZPZP010000208.1:2741-6785 GCA_964591025.1 uncultured Chthonomonadaceae bacterium | reverse complement strand
CGGCTGTTTTTGAGTCGGGTACGTTCTTGTACCCGACTTACGCAAGAGGTCTATTCTACCCACTTTTAGACTGCCGCGCCGCGATTTATGTGTCCGACAATCTTCGGACCGTGATCGGTTTCCCAGCAGCGTTTGGAAGTTGGCAGGACTTTGCCCGGATTACAGAGATCGTTTTTGTTGAAGACCGATTTGATGCGCTCCATCAGTTCCAAGTCGGCGTCGGTGAACATCCACGGCATGGCATCTATCTTTTCAATGCCGATCCCGTGTTCGCCCGTGATGGAACCGCCCACATCCACGCACAATTTCAGAATATCGTGACCGGCGGCGAGGACGTTTTTGACCTGCTGCGGATCGCGCTCGTCGAACATCAAATTCGGGTGGATATTGCCGTCGCCCGCGTGGAACACATTGCCGACTTTCAGCCCGTAGCCTTCGGCAATCACACGGACTTGGCGGATCACTTCCGGCAATTTGGTGCGCGGAATCACGCCGTCGTGGGTCACCATAGATAAGCCCAACCGTCCCAACGCTCCGAACGACTGCTTGCGGGCTTTCCAGAGGCGAGCGCGTTCCAGTTCAGTTTGTGCCTGCCGGACTTCCCGCGCTCCGTTTTGGAGTGCTATCGCTTTGGCGCGTTCTGCTTCGGCGTCCAGTCCCGCTTCCAGTCCGTCCACTTCGATAATCAAGACGGCGGCGGCATCGTCAGGAAATCCAAGATGAAACGCCTCTTCACACGCCCGAATAATAAAGGTATCGATCATTTCCAGTGCGGCGGGCAGAACCCCGGCGGCGATAATATCCGAAACGGTTTGGGTCGCCTGATCCACCGTCTCGAAAATGGCAAGCAGGGTGCGAACCGACTGCGGCAGGGGAGTGAGGCGCAGGGTCACTTCGGTTACAATTCCCATCGTGCCTTCCGAGCCGACAATCAAACCGACGAGATCATAGCCTGCCGAATCCTCGATTTTGCCGCCAAGCGTGATGATATTCCCGTCCGGCAGAACCATCGTGACGCCCGTAATATGATTGACCGTGACGCCATATTTGAGGGTGTGCGGACCGCCGGAATTGTTGGCGACATTGCCGCCGACCGTACACGCGCCCTGACTTGACGGATCGGGCGCATAGTGGAGTTTGTCGGCTTTGACCGCTTTTGTGAGATAGGTATTGACACACCCGGCTTGGGCGACCATGCGGCGATTGGGAACATCGGCTTCGAGAATTTTGTTAAGGCGCATCGTGGAGAGAATAATTCCGCCCTCGACGGCAGTCGCGCCGCCCGACAATCCGGTTCCGGCTCCACGCGGCGTAAACGGGACTTCGAAGCGGTTGCAGAGTTTGACGATTTTGGCGACTTGCTCTGTCGTTTCCGGCAGAACCACTGCGTCGGGATAGCGTTTTTCGGGGGCGTAGGCGTCGCAGTCGTAAGCGCGGAGTTCCGCCTCCGACGTGAGAACGGCGTCTTTGCCGACAATGGCGATCAACTCCTTCGTGAGTTCGTCGGCGAAGGGGGCTTTGGGCGGGCGGGTCGTGGTCATAGCGGCGTACTGCTTTCTCCAACCGTTTGCTTTATTCTTAATCTATTGTACCACGTTGGAGAGGGCTTGTTTGAGGGAGGAATTTAAGGTTTCAGCGAAGAAGGGTCGGATTTTCGGGTTTCGATACGCTCCATACCCTCCGATGTTGTGGGTTTGAGTTGCCGTGTGCGCGTCTCTGTATGGAAATCACGAATCAATGCGGCAATTTCGGGATCAGGAGCGAGAGACTCGGCAACGATCACTGTCTGCGCTTCCGTTCTGAAACGCTCGTCACCTTGTCGCCTCATGAACCGCGCCCATGCCACTGTATTGCCCTTGCTTCCCGTCGTCAGAATCGTCGTTGCATTATCTTTTGTTTGGTTCGCGATTCCGTCCGGCGCACTGCCGATAATCGCATCAATTTCGGGAAAGCGTTCTGCAAGTGCCGTCAATGTCTCGTTCGATGCAGACGCCAAAACCAGCAGAATATCGCATTGCTTTCTGAGTGTCGGCAGTATTGCTGCCAGTGCTTCCTGCGGCGGCTTGATCGTCCATCCTTTGCCGACGACAGCCGAACTTCCAATATCCACAACCCCTGTAATTCCGACGCGCAGATTCCCCCGCGTTTCGACACGGAACGGCTCAATAATCCGCGTGCCTTTGCCGCTTGTCGTTACGTTGCACGAGACAAACGCGAGACCACTTTCCCGTATCAAAGGCGAGAGCGTCTGCTCCGGCAAGGCGACCTCGTTTTCGCCCGGATTGATCACCGCATAGCCCATTCGCTTCATGCCGCGCAAGAGGTATTCGCCCTTGAGTCGCTCGTATGCGCCTGTTCCGCCGAACACATTGCCCGCGTCCACCCAGAGATCGGGCTTTTGCTGTTGAGACAAAGTTTGCCGCCGTGCCAGCCCGCCCGACTGATCCACCTGACAATCGCACGGTTCCAGATACCCCAGAGTATTGCCGGATACGCCAACCACCAGTGCAGAATCGTCCCCAGAACCGCGCCCGCGCCACACGAGCAGGACAGAGAACAAGACACCCGCCAAAATCATAAGCCGCAAAAAGCCGCGCCGCATAGATTCCTCATCCTTGCAATTTGGAGTATATCACTGTCCCCTGCCATACGTTCCCTCTGAGTATGTCTTACTCCCTACTCCCTACTTTCTACTCCCTGTTTTTCAGTAGTTCCAATCGGGAAGCGGCTGCGGAAGGCGCAGGGCGCGATCCAGCTGTGCGAGCAGTTCCGGCGAACCACTCACATCGTCGGTGATCGCCAATCCCGTTGCGGGGCGAATCCCGAACCAGAGTCGCGAAAAGGCGTTGACGCTTGCTTTGAGAGTCGGGAGCGACGGATTTGTGCCGCGCTTTGCCAACGATTCTTCGCCGAGTGTGATCGTATATTCGCCCGCCACACCGCGCCAAGCGGCATCCGAATCGAGATATTTCTCTATCGGGTCGGTCAGTTCAAGATTGAAACGCACCGTTTGGGTTTCGATATGGGTTTTTGCCAAACACGCCGCCATATCGTTGATACGAACCTGCCAGTAAGCGGTTGCATGAGTGGTGGATTCCCATTCCGAGCGGCGCGAAACGTGACGCTGGCGAAACGGATAATTGACGAAATCCTGCAATTGAATCCCTGCCTGTTCGGACATTTTGACAAGACGAACTTGATCATCGAGCGACTTGATCACTTGCAGCAGTTCGTAATACTGCTCCGGTGTGTTCCAGACGACCCAATTGATATTGTAGGGACCGCGTTCGCGATCTTTTGGGTGTATCCAGAGGAAGTGCGACAGGGAGCCGTCGGGATTATCGAAATAGCCCAAGCCGAACTGATCGCCCCAATCCATGTCGGTGCTGGTGAGAGCGGGCGACAGAAGGTTGACCGTGCCGTGCGTTTTGCGGCGGGCAAGGCGGCATTTATGGACAATCTCGCCGTCGTCTTTGGTGAGGCGGCGCGGCGGGCGCGGGCGTCCCTTGACATTGAGATACATCGGATCGAACGAGATATCATGCTCGTATCCGCCGGTTCCAAAGCCGAGATTGTTGTAGAATCCCTGCTCGAACATTCCCAAGCCAGAAATGAGTGCGCCCTCTTTCACGTCTTCGGCGATGGCGTGCGCCGTCACGCGGGATGCTATGCCTTGCTTGCGGGCGACACGGCTGACGGTGACGCCCGTCACTGCACCGAGCGCAAGGTCTTCGGTCATCCAGCGCATGGTTCCGGGATGGGTGATCACGAGGCATTCCACTTCGTCTCGGATTTCCGAGACCCATGCTTTCCCCGACTCGATAAAGGGGGGCAATTTCTCTTTATCGTCTTTGTCTACCCAGCCGATCTCGAACCAGTTGCGAAAAACCTGCTCGCGGTCGGTTTCAGAATTGTAAGCGCGTATGTTCATGATAAGCACAGTCTCCTTAAATGAAATCTCTGTTGGCAATATCGTACCCAATTTGTGCGATGCTAAAGATCAGGTGTCATAATAGGAGACTCTACCTCACCCCGCCCCCTCTC
>CAZPZP010000208.1:0-2641 GCA_964591025.1 uncultured Chthonomonadaceae bacterium | reverse complement strand
GTGTCATAATAGGAGACTCTACCTCACCCCGCCCCCTCTCCTTGTTCCCTCCTGCGTCGGAGGAGAGGGGGTTGAGGTAAAATACAGCGACACTTTCGCAGAGATTTGGGCGTCGTCAGCAGTGAGGAGCAATCGCATGACCCAACGACCCAATAACCCAATGACCCAATGACCCAATGACCCATGCTGCATACCAATCGCATACGGAGTCGGCGTTCGAGGCGCGGCTAATTCGGCGGTTTCAGGAGGGCGATCCCGACGCGGTCACGGTCTTGTTCGACCTGCACGCCGAGCGGGTCTTCGCCTATGCCCTCCATATCACGGGAAGCCGTGAGGACGCGGAAGAGATCGTTTTGGAGGCGTTCGCTAAAGCATTCGAGAAAGCGGCGGGGTTTCGCGGCGACAGTCCGTTTCGGGGCTGGCTGTTCGGGATTACGCGAAATCTGTGCTTGGACCGTCTGCGTCAGCCGCGTCTGCCCGCGCTGGAAATGGAAGGTTTGGACTGGCAGCTTTCCGACAACGGCACAATGGCGGCGCAAATTGAGACGCAAACCGTGGTTCGTCAAGCCGTCGCCCTATTGCCGGACGATCAGCGGCTGGTGGTGCTGCTGTGCGATGTCGAGCAATGGGACGCACGGGAGGCGGCGGAGATGCTGGACAAGTCGCTGATGGCAACGAAATCACTGCTTTATCGGGCGCGGCGCACCCTTCGCACACACCTTGCCGCACTTTGGAACGATTCGGAGGAAGAGGGAGAAACCGACCATGCGCTGTGACGAAATCCACGAGTTGATCGGGCTGTTTGTGGACGGCGGACTGCCGGAAGAAACAATGCACCGCTTGGAGCGTCACTTGTTGCGCTGTCCGGCGTGTTCCTACGAAGTCCGCACGATGGAGCAAACCCGCGCTCTTGTCCAGAAGGCGATTCCCGTATCCCAACTCTCTCCTGCCTATCGCGAAAAAGCGGCGGCGCGTCTCCTTGATAGGCTCGCTCCGCACCTGCGCCGTGAACCGGAACCGACTTCTGCGCGGCAATGGCTTTTGCCATTGGAATAGGGGCGTTGGAGTGCGAGGTTAGGGGGCTAGAGTCTCGCCTCTATAATCATGAGTAGAAAGAAAATACGCCCGAGTCGACTCGAACGACCGGCCTTTTGCTCCGGAGGCAAACGCTCTATCCACTGATCAAGGACTCCTCGCAGGTTAGAGTCTCCCGTCTCGACGGTTGAAGCATCTGGCTTTAACTACTCACAAGGCGATTCATTGGCTTTAACCTCTCAAATTCCAACACATATCACACTACGGAGGATAAATCCCGTGAATCTGTTGGATTGCATGAACGACTATCACCAGTTCATCAAGCATGAACAAGGAGTCGCTGCTCAGACCGCCGAGGGGTACATCTCTTGGCTTCGCTACTTCCATCGCTGGCTTCTTGCCAACGGCTACCCGACCCCTACCACTGAGGTCTTGAATACTGCCACTCTGCGGCGTTTCCTGTACCATCTCTCCGGCGATAAGCACTATCGCCCCCGCACTGTTCGCGGTGTCTTTCATCCGATAAAGGGCATGATTCGCTTTCTCATGACGCAGGGCATTCTCGATGCCGACCCTATGGCAACAATCCTGATGCCGAAGAAAGACGCTGCCGAACGCCTTACCATCACAGACACCGAAATCAAAACTCTCCTCGATGCCTGTGAGCGTCAACGCAACCCCAAACGGGTCGCCCTCTGCCGTGCCGTGCTTCATGTTCTCATCTATGCAGGAGTCCGACGCGGTGAACTTCTTGACCTCAAACTTGATGATCTGAACTTTGAGGAGGGGAGTCTGCTGGTGCGTTGCGGCAAGGGAAGCAAGAGCAGGAAGGTGTTTGTTCCCAAGCCCTGCACCGACGCCTTGAAGGAGTGGCAGACATTCCGACCTGACAACGCCGACGGCTGGCTTTTTCCCTATGACAAGGGACGCCGACTCCACGAACGGGGACTCAAAACCCTCCTCGACGAACTCTGTGCAACGGCAGGAATGCGGAACGCCGCGAACATCAAGCCGCATAGCATAAGACATTGGCGGGCTACCGACCTCCTCCGAAGCGGTGCAGACTTGGTCGCGATTATGTCCTTCTTGGGGCATACCAATCTCAAGACGACGGCAATCTATCTGCACACCGACGAAGAGCGAGTCCGCAATCTTGCCAACCTCTCGAACTTGTCAACAGAGGAGGTCAAGAAGGAGGGAGCAGAGCGTTCGCCCTCTGACAAAGGACGCTTGAGACGCCTTCCACGTTAGGTCAAGAAACAGGGAGCAAGAATCTGATTCCGTTTTTACTCCCTTTGCAGGATTCATCTCTACGTGTCGCGAATGTAATACTTAACCCAATCTCCACACACGAACCAAGAGAAGATGATGACAACTAAACACAACTTGTGGGATAAAGTAAAGGCATTGCTCTGGATAATTGCAGGATTGATTGTTATATTCTTCGTTGTTCAGACAGGAATCGATATGCTTCAGGTAATGCAGGGGAGTGGAAAAATATCTGCTCGTGTAGGAGATACTTATGATGATGATCGCGAAGAGTACGATGGGCGTCGTGTTGGCACAGTTACAGTCGCGGCGTATGAATTTTTCGTAGATGGTCGAC
>CAZPZP010000207.1:0-6786 GCA_964591025.1 uncultured Chthonomonadaceae bacterium | reverse complement strand
CGGGCTGTCGCCTTGAAGCGACACAAAAGGTTTATGAAGGAGAAGCAGACATCAAAACAGGGCTTTGATCGCCTCGCCGCGTACCAGCGGATGAGGACGATCCTGCTGATCCCGGATTTCGGTATCGGGCGAAATACCCATCAGCGAGTAAATTGTTGCGCCGAGGTCGCCTGCCGTGACCGGGTTTTCAACAGGATATGCCCCTTCCCTGTCAGACCGCCCATAGACCTGCCCACCGCGAACGCCGCCGCCCGCCATCACTACCGACTGACACGCCCCCCAATGATCTCTGCCTCCCGCCGCGTTGATCTGAGGAGTGCGCCCGAATTCGCCCATCCAGACCACCAGAGTCGACTCCAGCATTCCGCGTTGAAAAAGGTCTTCCAAGAGTGCAGAAAACCCGCGATCACAGGGCGTCATCAGATGATCTTTGAGATGGGTATAGTGTTTATCGTGCGTGTCCCAAGAGGGGGCTGTCGTGCTGCCATCAGGATGCCAGTAAACCGTAACAAGCGGAACTCCTGCCTCCACGAGCCGACGCGCCATCAGGCAGCCCTGCCCGAACATATGCCGCCCATAACGGTCACGCACTTGCGGCGTTTCGTTATCGAGATTGAAGGCGCGTTGGGTGGCAGTTGAACTCAGCAGATCGAACGCCTTTTCCCGATAATGATCGAGGAGCTGCCCCCTGGCATCCCTCTCTGTCCCCTTGACCGCCTTTTCCATCTCTTCGAGCAATCGGCGGCGCGCCTGAAAGCGGTCAGTGGAGATGTTCTGCGGCAATGTCAGGCTCGGAACACGGAAGGGACGATTCTCATAGTCTGCGCTGTTCTGCTTGTACTTTTCGTAGTCTGCCTGTACCCACAGCGGATCATAGCGCGAACCTAAGAATCCGCCTCCCTGACTGGGCCAAACCGTCCCATCGGTGTTCATATTCTTCTGTGGCAATGCTACGAACGCGGGAATTTTCGAGAGGGCAGGACGCAATTTACTGAGGACTGATCCATAGTGGGGATGATCTGTCGGGGAAGCGTTGATTTCTCCCGCCGCCTGTTTGGGATAGGAGTTGCCGGACAGCATGATATGCGCTCCAACTGTGTGGATATTGCTCTCATGTGTGACCGAACGCAGGATCGCATACTTATCCGCTTGCTGCGCCAGCAGTGGAAAATACTCGGAGATTTCGATGCCGGAAACATTGGTTTTGATCGGCTTGAACTCGCCCCGCCGTCCGGCAGGTGCATCGGGTTTCAAGTCGAAGGTATCCATCTGTGACGGACCGCCGGTCATAAAAAGCAGAATACAGTGTTTTGCTTTGCCGAAAGGCAATCGCCCGGTGGGTCGCTGCTGCGCTTCCAGCAGCTGCGGCAGCATCAGCCCCGCAGAGCCGAGTCCGCCAATTTTGAGAAAGTCCCGCCGTGACAGTCCATCACAGCACATTTTCATACTCTCGTCCTGTTGCATTCCCCTCTCACTCTCTTGCGCCTCTAACGAATGAACGCAAACTCCTTCATATTGATCAAACTCCAAAGAATATCTTCGATTGTCGTTTTTCTGTCCGTGCTGCGTGCCAATCGCTTCTCCGTCAGCGCACTTTCTGCCGCACTTGGCGGGCGGGCTAAGGTGACTTGATAAAGTTCCTCGACGATCTCCTTTGCACTCTTGGCAGAAGCGGCAAGCATCGCCGCCCGCCCGGTCGGATGCGAAATCTTCGCATTCACCTGCTCTCCATTGATCAGCAGCAACGTCTGCGGAAGGTCGGGTTCGCTGATCCGCTCGCATTCGCAGACTGTGTTACGCAAGGGTCGCCCGAAAGTCTCCAGAAAACGGGACGAAAAGCCCGCATCGGGCAATTGAATCGCCCGTGTGCCATCGGGCTGCCCCGCAAACTTCTCAGGTGCGCCTGTGGCAAAACTGACGGCATCGAGCAGAACCTCCGCGCTCATTCGTTTGGGCAGCGCGTGAGAATAAAACATCTCATCCTGTCGGTTTTGTGGCAACGGCGTGTTGCTGAGTTGATAGACTTGCGAGAGGCAGATCGTTTTGATCAGGCGTTTGAGATCGAAGCCCTGAGCGATAAAATCCCTGCTCAATGCCTCCAACAATTCCGGGTTGGAAGGTGGATTCGTAACGCGCATATCGTCAATGGGGTGAACAATTCCGCGTCCCGTCAAATATCCCCAATAGCGATTGACGACGGTATCTGCAAACAGCCGATTTTCTTTCTGAGTCAGCCAATTTGCCAGAGCGGTTCTGCGATCTCCCTTGGGATCGGTTGAAGCGGGGAAACTTGCCAGCCGCGTCTTTGATGTGAGCGGGAGAGGCAGGGGCGTCATGACCGCACTCGTTTTGGGATGGGAGACTTCGCCTGCCGCATCAATGGTGATCGCTTGATCGGCACTGATGTTTTCCACCTTGGAACGCCCGATCCGAGCAAAAAAGGCGGCAAACTGATAGTAATCGCGCTGACTCCACTTCTCGAATGGGTGCTGATGGCATTTGGCACATTGGAGTCTAATACCAAGAAATAGCTGTGTGGTTGTCTCCGTCAGTTCCTGCGGCGTTCCGGCACTCCGAAAATAATTGACTGCTCCGTCTTTGTAGGAACTGCCCTGTGCCGTCAGCAGGGAACGCACCATCTCATTGTAAGGGCGATTTTGTTTGAGATTCTCTCGAATCCAAGCGTTGAGGGCAAGCATGGACTTCTCGCCCAGCAATGTCCGGTTTGCCCGCAGGAGATCACTCCACTTTACTGTCCAATAATCAACGTATTCAGGGCGTTCCAAAAGTTGATCAATCAGCCGTTCCCGCTTCTGCGGCGCGTTGTCTGCGCGGAACGCCTCAATCTCGGCAGGAGTGGGTGCAGTCCCGATCAGATCGAAGGAAATTCGCCGCAAAAACACCTGATCGCTCGCTGACTGTGACGGAATAAGTCCCATTGTCCGCCACTTTTTGGCAGCGATCTCATCAATGAAGTTTGCTGGCTTCCATGCAAAGGGCTGAGGAGCGGCGTAAGGCACGACGATATGCCCAACAGAGGCTAATCCCTGATAGCGCAGCATGATGGCAGTCGCCCCTTTGCCCTTTGCAGTCACCAATCCCTTGAGTGTCACGGCGGCAACGTCCTCGTTGATAGAGTTGATCCGCGTATGAACCGTCACATCTTTTTTTGTGCCATTGCTATAGAAAGCGACCACCTGTATCTGAACCTGCTCACCGACTATCAGGGTTTTTTGAGCGGGTGAAACCACAAGAGAAATAATTTTGGGGTCTTTGGGATTAGGACGGGCAACACTGTCCTTTATCCAGCGCAGAAGCGTTTGATAGTCGGCACTCTGTTGGGGCAGCCGCATTCCGCCCGCGTGTGCGACTGTTAGAGAAGGCTTGGCGAGGAAGAGACTTCTTGAGGGTTCGGCACGGTTGATGCGTCTGCCTCGCAGTTGCAGGACTGTACTCTCATAGTCGAAATCGGGATCATATCCGGCAAGCGAAAGCTTATAGCCGCCCTTCCCGAACTGCGAACCGTGACAGGAACCTTGATTGCAGCCCGCCCGCGTGAGGATCGGTTCGACCTGATTCAAGAAACTGATCGGCGCGTGTATTGTGTCGGCAGGTCTCTTTGCAGACGGCACAATCTGTTGCGCTGCGACGGGGTTCACAAGAGCGCAAAGAATGAAAAGCGTGCATTTTGTCAGGGTGTTCATTTTCACGGAAAATTCCTGAAGCGTGTTTGTATCTCGGACGCTGTTCACTAACAAGGCGTATTTTGACCGCCTGTGCAAGAGTGCTGTTACTTTATGCAGTAGTGTACCGCCTTGGGAACCCAATTTATTGCTTGTGCCAACAATAAAGAAGAATAAATAACCTTTCCCGCAGTAAAAATTCACTACCCGACACTTTTTATTTCGACGCACGTTTGACTACTATGTATCTGGAGCAAAGTCTGCGCCAATGTTGGAAACAGGCTTCTCTTGTTTGTTTTCCATGAGGTCAAACTGTTTTTGTCGGGAGAAAAATCAAGGTGTTGTCCTCAGCATGAGGACAAATCCAATTTTCAAAGCCGTAATCCACCAGACAAAAGTGGGTTGACAAAAAAGTGTCGGGTAGTGAAAGTAAAAATAGTAAAATAGTCTGCTTGGATGGCACGGGATCTGCATCCCTAATTGATGTTTGCAATTTTGGAATAAAAGGCATACTAACAACAGGTATGCCAGAAGGAAAAGGGACAATGCAGCGAAAAAATTGTTCGGCACTTGGTGTCCAGATGTTCTTGATCGGCGGGATGTTCCTCCTGCCGCTGGGGCAATCTGCACAGGCGACTATCATCGGCGGATCGGTTACCGGAGGCACTGCATTCACAGCAGGCGGAACCTTTGTCAATCTGACCGTACCGCTCAGTAATCCGTTTGGTCCTGCCAACAGCGTAGGCAATGACAACTTTCAGAGTCCCAACCTTTATGGTTTCAATGAAGATCAGAACATTCTGTTGGGCGCACCGCTGGTGACCAATGTGGGAATCAACCCGCTGCCTGCCGGAACAACGGTTGCCAGTCACTACATCTTTTTTGATCCCCGTCCCACTCAGAGTATCGTGGGAACCGTTAACTTCGACTCCAATGTTCTCGCAATTATTACCAGCACAAATACCCTGCTCGCCAGCGATTTTCTGGCAAACACCGGAGTCAACTACCTTAATCCCGGCTTGCGGGGACTTGAGGTAGGCGATTCCGTAACGATCAGTGGTCCGAATCAAATTCTGTTCGATACAACTGCGAGTTCGCCCGGTGATTATGTCCGTGTCCTGACTGCGTTCTCTCCAGCAGCCGTCCCGGAACCGGGTACGATTGCTTTGCTCGTTGCCGGGAGCCTGAGCGGAGCATCGATTATCTTGCGCCGCCGCAATGCCGCTCGTAAGTAATCGAATCTCGGCTTTAGGAAAAGAACAAGCGTCACTACCTCACCCCCCAACCCCCTCTCCTTGCCGTTCGTTCCTCACTATGAGAGGGGGAGCCTTGTCATTGCGGCTTGATTCTCCCCTCTCCTCCGAACGCAGTGAGGGAACAAGGAGAGGGACAAGGGGGTGAGGTAGTGACGCTCCTGTTATGCCAGAATAGACTGCACGATTTTCGCCTGATGTACATCGGTTAGGCGTTCATCACGGGTATCGTGCCGGAAGGTCAAACTCTGGAAATCCAGCCCTAAAAGCCGCAGCAGAGTCGCATGGAAATCGGCGACGGTCACAATGTTCTGTTCAGCATGATACCCGAAATCGTCCGTTGCCCCATGCGTTACGCCGCCCTTGATTCCGCCGCCCGCCACCCAAAGACTGAATCCGCGCTTGTGATGATCGCGCCCGTCTTTGCCCTCGGCAAACGGCGTCCGCCCGAATTCGCCCGTCCAGACAACGAGGGTTTCGTCAAGCAGTCCGCGCTGTTTCAGGTCGGTGAGAAGAGCGGAAACGGGGCTGTCTGTAGAGCGGCAAAGGCTGCGGAGTTGATTGGCATTATCCGCGTGCGTATCCCAAGGCTGCCCCGCCATCATCACCTGCACGAACCGCACGCCGCGTTCGACGAGACGCCGCGCCATCAGACACTGCCGCCCGTAAACAGCCGTCTCGCTTTTGTCCAAGCCATAAAGGGTTCGGGTCGCTGCGCTTTCAGTCTTGATATTGAGGGCATCGGTTGCGGCTAACTGCATTCGCGCCGCCAACTCGAAGTTCGCGATGCGGGCTTCCAGTTCCAGATTGTCCGAGCGGGTCTCAAAATGCTGACGGTTGAGTGTTTGGAGGAGTTGGAGGCGTGCATCGGCGGCTTCACGTGGGATTTTCGTTTCGAGGTTCAGAATGGGTGAGTTTTCTGTCGCCCGCACGGACATTCCCTGATAGATGGGCGGCATCCAACCGCTCGACCAGTTCCGGGTTCCGTCTACCGGCAGCCCGCTCGGACTCAGCAGAGCAACGTAGGCGGGCAGATTCTGGTTCTCCGTGCCGAGTCCATAGGTCACCCATGCCCCGACGGTGGGACGCCCCGCCACCGGCATTCCGGTATGCATATGGCAGCAGGCTTGCTCGTGATTCTCATGCTCCGAGATCATGGAACGCACCACAGCGATCTCGTCCGCGTGCTTGCTGAGTTCCGGGAGCAGTTCCGAGAGTTCCATCCCGGATTTTCCATGCTTGTGGAAGGCGAAGGGACTGCCCAGCCAGACCCCCGTTTTCTTCTCGTCCACATCGTTGACATAGCCCTTGCCCGGCTTCTCACCTTGCCGCTTGTTGAGTTCGGGTTTCGGGTCGAAGAGGTCTACCTGACTTGGTCCGCCGTTCTGAAAAAGATAGATCACGCGCTTTGCCTTGGGCGTGAGAGGCGGACGCTTCGGCAGGAGATTGTAGGCGGTGCGTTTTGCTGTGTCCGCCTGTGCCTGCTCCCCAAGAAGTGTGGCAAGAGCCATTGCTCCCGCCCCCGACCCCAAACGCGAGAAAAACTCACGGCGGGAAAGCAGACGCAGCAAACGGTCACGGGCAGCAAGGTTGAAATCGTTCATTGCGGTTCCTTGTCAATCAAAGTCAATAGACCTCTTGCATCAGAGTGTCCGGGTACAAGAACGTACCCGACTAAAAAACAGGCGTCCTACGGACGCAATCCCTCGTTTAGAGTCTACCGCTTCGCATTGGGATTGAGTGCGAAGCACGGCACGGCGGAACGCTGTAGGGGTAACGCTTGCGTTACTCCACAGAGGAATTTATTGTTACTGTCCAAATCTCGTTGCTGAGATTTTGCCGGGTGTGCG
>CAZPZP010000206.1:0-6802 GCA_964591025.1 uncultured Chthonomonadaceae bacterium | reverse complement strand
CCCTATCGGAGGAATTCCTTTCGCTGTCACTTGCGAGGTTGATGTTGTAGAGGAATTTATTTTGCTGTCTCCGTTGTCAGGGTACAGAAACGTACCCTGCTAAAAAACAGACGTCCTGCGGACGAAATCCCTCGTTGAGAGCGTTTCCTTTTGAGTTGGGAGTGAGTGCGTAGGGGCGACGGCTTGCCTCGCCCTCACATATCATTGCCTCGCACGGCGGAACGCCCCTATCGGAGGAATTCCTTCCACTGGGTTTTTAATAGCCCAACGCCCCAATCACCTGACGACGCCCTTTTGCTTTTGGCAGAGGGCGTTTGTGATCGGGTACACTGAGAGAAGTCATCCTAAAAGTCTGCAATGTTGTTTTGCGGGCTTTTTGTATCATAAAGGCAGGAGAAAGTCCCATGTCGGTTTGCGTCGGAGTCGCGTTCAAGCGCGTCTCCAAATCCTATTGGTTCGATCCCGATGGACTCGATCTCGAAGAAGGACAGCGTGTCATTGTCGAAACCTCACGCGGTTTGGAGATCGGAGCCGTCAAAATTGGAGCGCGGCACGTTCCCGAAGACGAGATTCAGTCCGCTCTTAAGAAAGTGGTGCGGATTGCCCTGCCTGAAGACTATCTGCAAGAGCGTGAAAACCGCGAAAAAGCCAAAGAAGCGTTGGCGGTCTGCAACGAGCGCGTCAAGGCGTATGAGTTGGCAATGCGACTGCTTCAAGCGGAATTGTCGTTCGATGGCGGGCAGATCACCGTCTATTTCTCTTCGGAAAACCGCGTAGACTTCCGCGAATTGGTGCGCGATATTGCGGGGCATCTCCACTGCAAAGTTCAATTGCATCAGGTTGGAGCGCGGGATCAGGCGAAGATGATCGGCAGTATCGGTCCCTGCGGGCTGACCTTGTGCTGTGCCTCGTTCCTGACCGATTTTGCGCCCGTTTCGATGAAAATGGCGAAGGATCAGAGTCTGTTCCTCAATCCCGTTAAGTTTTCGGGTGTGTGCGGCAAACTGATGTGCTGTCTGCGGTATGAACATGAAATGTATACCGAAGCAAGACCGAAACTGCCACAAATCGGCGATGTCGTGCGAACGCCGCAGGGACAGGGCAAAGTGATGGACTTGAATCTTTCCACGCAAATCGCCCTTGTCGAACTGTTTCTAAACGGCGAGGAAGTTCCGTTCCCCGCCCTCGAACTTAGCGTCGAAAAAACGACTAAATGTACCGATTGTCGCGGATGCAGTGTGGACTCTCTGAAAGAGGACGCCGACGAAGCCGTTATTGCCGAGTAAGAAGGGAGCGAGCAAAAAAATGCCCATTTATGAATTTCGATGCAAAGAATGTACGGGCGAGTTCAAGAAACTGGTCAGAATAAGCCAAATCGATTCCGTAGTATGTCCGACGTGCCATACGTCTAAAGTGATGCGTCTGCTCTCCGTGACAGCACGCGCAGCAGGCGAGGACGATTTTCTCGGAGCGTGCAGTATGCCCTCCAGTGGCGGAGGTTGAGGAACCCGTCCGAACGGCTGCGGTCGCAGCTGAAATTTTCGATGAAGAAGTGATGATGAGCGCAAAGCCTTACTATATTACCACTCCAATCTATTACGTCAATGGTCTGCCGCACGTCGGCTCGGCGTTGACGACTGTCTCCTGCGACGTTCTGGCGCGTTACCATAAATTGCGTGGCGAAGAGACCTTTCTGCTGACCGGAACCGACGAAAACGCGACCAAAGTTCAGGAGGCGGCAGAGAAAGCGAACCTTCCGACACAGCAGTTTGTGGACGGCTTGGCGGAAGCGTTCGCCGAGTGCTGGAGGCGTCTGCACATCGAATATGATGTATTTATGCGGACAACCGCCCCGCAGCACATTCGCGCCGTGCAGGAGTTTTTCCGGCGGCTCCAAGAAAAGGACTGCATCTATCTCGATAATTATGAGGGCTGGTACAGCGTCAGTGATGAGACGTTCTACCGCGATACCGATGTCAAAGACGGCTTCGCGATAGAGACGGGCAAGCCAGTGGTGCGCGTCCAAGAACCCAACTATTTTTTCCGGTTGTCCGCGTTCGGCGACAAAATTCTCGAACATATCGCCCAAAATCCCGACTGGCTGCAACCGGAATTTCGCAAAAACGAGGTCATCGGCTTTATCAACGAGGGTTTGCGCGATATGAGCATTGCCCGCTCTGTTCGCGCCGCCAAGGGGTGGGGAATTCCCGTTCCCGGCGATGACACGCAGATCATTTATGTCTGGTTCGACGCGCTGATCAATTATCTCGCCGCAACAGGCTGGCCCGATAATCCCGACTGGGATCGCCTTTTCCCCGCCGATACGCATTTCATGGGCAAAGAGATTTTTGTTCGATTCCACGCCACGCTTTGGCCCGCCATGTTGATGGCTCTCGACTTGCCGCTTCCCAAGCACGTCTACGCGCACGGCTGGTGGACAATCGGCGGAACCAAAGGCGGCAAAACGGGACCGCCGCTGCCGCACCCGACGCGCTTCACGGAGTTTGTCGCGGAACGGAGCGGAACCGATTTCGAGACTGCCGCCGATGCCGTGCGCTATGTCCTGTGCCGCGAAATGAACTTCGGCGTGGATGTCGAGTTTACCGTCGAGAACTGTCTACGCCGCTATAATGTTGATTTGGCGAACGATTTGGGCAATCTGACGAACCGCACCGTCAATATGCTCCTGAAGTTCTGCGACGGAACCATCCCAAATGTGACGGAGTATGATCCCGAAATTGTGGCGTTGTCCGAGCAGGTTCAAGTGGATTATGTCGCGGCACTCTCGGAGTTCCGACTGAATACTGCACTGGAAGCGGCATGGCGTCTGGTCGGGCGCATGAACAAATATATAGATGAAAAATCCCCGTGGGCGTTGGCGAAAGCGGGCGATCCTGCAAGCCGCGCCGCACTGGAACTGACGCTGTATTCTTGTCTGGAAGCGGTGCGTGTCGTCTCGATTTTGGCACAGCCGTTTTTGCCCGTTGCGACACTTGCCCTGCGCCGTCAAATTGGCATTCCCGATACCACATTGCCGCAATGGAGCGATTTGGGTTGGGGCGGTTTGCCTGTGGGAACGGTGCTTCCGCCGCCGCAGCCGCTGTTTCCGCGCATTCAAGACGTGACCACCGACGAGCAGACACTGACACGCCTTGCCAGTTCTACCACCGACCCCGAAGAGAATCAAGCCATCAAGGAGACTATACAGACTGTGAGCGAAACCACGCCCGCGCCCGGAACGCCCGTTGACCCGGAAACGCTGAAACCCGCAGAACCCGAATTTATCAGCATTGATGATTTTATGAAGGTGGAACTGCGTGTCGCGCAGATTTTGGAAGCGGAATCAGTTCCCAATGCCACGAAACTGTTGCGCCTCACGGTGCAGTCAGGTGAAGACGAAACGCGCACGATTTTGGCGGGGATTGCTGAGTACTATGCGCCGGAAACTTTGATCGGGCGCAAAATTGTCATCGTGGCGAATTTGCAACCGCGCAAGATGCGCGGAATCGAATCTCAGGGGATGCTCTTAGCGGCAGATGTGGAGGGCAAAGCCGTAATACTGGCTCCCGACGAAAATGCACCGATTGGCTCTCGCGTGCGATAATTTCCGCTTGCTTGCAAAAATGCCCGTCATTCTGCAATTGGGCGCAATCTGTTGCAAGACTTATCGTCTTTTGTAACAAATAGTGAATTGATTTTTTAGCAAGGGAGGAACAACCCCTTGCATCTATGAATCAAATTTGTTATAATGGAATGACGCAACTGAGCATCTGTTTTGTTCATTACTCTCAACTTCTTTCGCGAAAAATTTCGCAACGCAAGAAGGAATGTTCGATACTCGCCGTGAATACTCTCATCGAGTAGGAAATTTTTTGCGCTTTAAGATCGCAGCGTAAAAAAACTACTGTTTGCACTACTTTTTATAAAGGTCTCTAACGAAACATGAAAAAACAGTTAAGCCCCGGTGTGTTCGCTGCCATCATTGCTGTTGCTGTTGTCGTCATCGGCTTCGTCGGCTTCAAATTATTCGGAGGCGGAGGTTTGGGCAAAGGCGATAAAGGCAACCAAAGCAATGCCGATCAGATGGCTCAACGCATGAAAGGGATGTCCGGCGGTTCCGCCAGTATGATGGGCGGCGGACCGATGGGCGGAAGTGCCGGCGGCTCTATGGGCGGACGCCCGAACGGTTCTACGGGGACTCCCCCCGCAGGAAGATAGCGTGAGACTCCAAAACAGTTGAAGCGTTATTCCATGCGGCTCCTATGCCGCAATACAAAAGAGACCCTCCTATTATGAGGATTTCTTCGTTGTCATTATCTCATCCTTATCCTGTTTTACGGCGAAGCTGCCCGGAACACAGGACACCGAGACAGAGGCAATTTCTACGACCTCTGTCCGTATCGCAAACCATCCCGTACTGTGGAGTACGCGGATAAGGAGGCAATTATCATGAAAGTGACCCGAATTCAACAAGGGTTCACCCTGATCGAACTGCTCGTCGTCATCGCGATTATCGCGATTCTTGCTGCCATTCTTTTCCCGGTCTTTGCACAAGCCCGCGAATCGGCACGCACCATCTCTTGTTTGTCCAATCAAAAGCAGATTGGTACTGCCGTCATGATGTATCTCCAAGATTATGATGAGAGGTATCCATGGTCTGCACTTAACCTCGATGGCTGTCCCACTCCAGGATGTGGTTATGCCGAATATGGGCGACGCGACCTGCCTTGGGTCAACCTGAGAGTGACGGCATGGGGCTGGGATAAATCGATCTTCCCATACGTCAAGAACGTTCAAGCATACAAGTGTTCCTCTGCCAGTGACGGTGATGACCTTTATGGCAACACGAATGATGGCGGCAACCATTGGCGAACAGGTGCGATTCAGCTTGCCATCAATCGTCGTATTGCGGGCGGCGTCGACGATGCTCGGAACAATCCTGGAAATATCAAACCGCAAGCTGCCCTTTCGTTCCCCGCGTCCACAATTTTGATTGTCGAAGCCAGTGCATCCGCTTCGACTGGCGCAAACATGGACGAGAGAGACGGCTGGGGTTGGACTGATGGACACGCGAAGATGTTGAACAACCATCCCGATGGTGCCTCACGTACTGGTAACGACGCGGTTGATATTCCTGCGAACCATGCCAATCGCAACGATCTATGCACGAGGGGCAATCGGCAGGATACCTCGGACTGGAGCGGAGTAATTGCTCCGTTGCGCCGCCACAAAAACGGAGCGAACTACGTTTTTGCCGACGGTCATGCCAAATGGTACAATGGTGATGCCTCCTGCGTTGTGTGGGATATGACCCAAAATAGATCGGGCAATACGCTCACCTACCTGACCAACTAAATGTGATATTCTCTCCTTTGTGTCTGCCTCTTTTCAAGAGCGATACAGTCTGTAGAGAAGCACGTTGAACTTGTCGCGCCCCCACGTTCGCGTGGGGGCGTCTGCTGTCTTAGGCAAAAACGATGTCAGAAATTTCCTCATCGCACTCACAAACGCCCCAATCGGTTCCGCGTAAAAGTCTGCGTCATCTCGCCCTGTTGGGGATTGTTGGGGTGATTGCTATTGGCGGAGCGGTCTATGCACGCCAAAAAGTTCTGCGTCGCCCCCCAACGCCGGACTCCATTATCGCCAAAAGCAAAATGGGCATGGCAGTTGTTACGGAGTTGGAGGGACTGCAAGCGAAGGTCAAAGCCAACCCCAACGATGTGGACGCCCGCATCGAACTGGTAAAACTGTACCAACGCCTTCAATTGATTGATCTGGGCATCGAGCAGCTGCAGGAGATTGTGCGCCTCAAACCGAACCAACTGGATCACCGTCTGATTCTTGGCAACGCTTTTCTGGCAAAGGGCGACGGCAGAGAGGCGGGGCAGGTGTTTATGGAAGCGGCGCAGAAGTGGAAAATCAGCACTGAATCCTATCAGGGACTCTCGGCGGCTCTCTTTATTCAGAAACGCTATCTCGAAGCGATGCAGGCGGCAAAACAGGCGGTTAAACTTGACCCCGACGATCCCAATAACCGCTTTGCGCTTGGTGCTGCCGCGCTGGAATATGCGACTCAGTTTCCCGATCCCGAAATTCACTCCGACGAACTTTTTGTCGCCAAACAGGAGTTCGAGGCACTGTCGAAAATCGCTCCATGGAAGGACAACGGCGATATTTTCTTTCGACTCGGCAAAGTCTATGTCGAGCTTCGTGTCCGCAAGCAAGCCATTGTCACTCTCGAAAAGGCATACAAAATGCTACCGGAGCGGGGCGATGTCGCTTTCGAGCTGGCACGTACCTACAATCGCGTCAGTTTGCCCGATAAGGCACTCAAAATCTGTGAAGACATAATCGCCAAGGGAACCGATTACTTTTCGCTGTATGAACTCGCGGGCAGTTTGTATCTCAATCGCGGCACTATGGACAATGTTGAAAAAGCCGTTGCGATGTATCAGAAGGCGGTGACACTGCGCCCCGATGCCCCCCGTGCGCTCGACAAATTGGGGGTCTGTCTGCTCAAAGTCGGCAAAGTAGATGAGGCACGACAGGCGTTCGAGCAGTCGCTGATGGTCAATCCGAACCGCGCCTTTCCCTATCAGCAGATGGCGACGATCTATACTCGAATGCGCTTGCCGGATCGGGCGAAAATTGCGGCGGATATGGCACGTAAAATGACGGCAAACGAACAACAACTCAATCAATTGCAGGAACTCAGCAAAGTTAATGCCGACGACATCAATCTGCGTCTGATTTTGGCGGATCGCTATCGTGACCTGAAACTGCTCGGAGCGGCGAAGGACGA
>CAZPZP010000205.1:0-6802 GCA_964591025.1 uncultured Chthonomonadaceae bacterium | reverse complement strand
TTCAACCCCCGATCTCATCACAGCAACGAGATTTACCCAGCGAAAGGAATTTCTCGTGCGGGTCTCGTTCTGCCGTGCCGGGCTTCGCACTCAATCCCAATACAGAGAGTGACGCTCACAATGAGGGATTGCGTCTGTAGGGGCGATGGCTTGCCTCGCCCTGTTTTTCAGGCGGGTACGTTCTTGTACCCGCAATGGACGCCTACTGACTGAGGCGAGAGGTCTAATCCGTCAATAAATCCCACGCCCGCAGGGTTTCGCCCACACTCCACGCCTGAGCAATGCAACCGTTGGAGGAATGGGGCGCGTCGCCGTCTGCAACTTCCGACAGCGAACCCATTCCATACGTCTGTAACTGCGCTTCAAGCGGTTCGAGGAACCTTCGCGCCGCCGATTTGTCACCAAAAACCTTCCAATGTGCCTCTGCGAACGCGCCGAGCAGCCACGCCCACACCGTTCCCTGATGGTATGCCGTGTCGCGCTCCCAAATGCCACCGCCGTAGTGACCGACATACGCGGGATCGGAAGGCGACAGCGTGCGAAGTCCAGCAGGAGTGACCAATTCCCTTTCGACGACACCGATAATCTCCCTTGCCAACTCCGACGCGGCTTCAATCGGTGCGAACGGCAGACTGACCGCGAAGATTTGGTTCGGGCGAATCATGTCGTCGTTCCAGCCGTCCGGTTCGCCGTCTACAACATCATAAAGCCCCAATCCATCGCCCCGACGGAACCGCCCAACAAAACTTTCACAGCACCGCATCGCCATTTCGCGGTACAATTTCGCATCGTTGAGGAGTTGCAGACGCCCGGCAAGCCACGCCATAATATGCAGAGCATTGTGCCATAATGCGTTGATCTCTACAGGCTTGCCAGTGCGCGGCGTAACGACATAATCACCAATTTTCGCGTCCATCCAAGTCAGCTGCACACCCGATTCACCCGCATACAACAGCCCGTCCTCCTTATCGGCGTGAATTCCGTAGCGCGTGCCGTCGAGATGGTGCTTCACGATGCCCGCCAGTACAGGGTACAGTTGCGCTTGCAGTTTTGTGCCGTTGGTTTGGCGGATCGTTTCGTATGCCGCGTTGAAAAACCAGAGCGTCGCGTCTACTGTATTGTAATCGGGAGTTTCGCCCTCGTCCGGGAAGCGGTTCGGGATCATGCCTTCGGAAACAAATTTTGCGTAGGACAACAAAATACTTTCGGCGAGGGGAAAATTCTTTGTGGCGAGGCACAAACCGGGCAGGGCGATCATGGTATCGCGTCCCCAATCGGAAAACCAAGGATAGCCTGCCATAATAGTTTGTCTGCCCGATGTTCCGGTGTCTATGAGAAACGCTGTGGCGGCAAACTTCAACGCTTCCGTAAAGTCGGACGGGGTTTCAATCTCTGCGATAACAGGATATATTTTGCGCGTGCCGACTCCCGCCGTGACGATGACCGTTCCGAACTTCGCGATGGGAATATTTATTGTTCCGGGCGCAAACAAATCTTCTTCGTAATCCTGTCCGCGCTCCCGTTCGCGAGGATGCTCGAACCGCCGATACCATGCCGCTATCGGTTTATATGTCAAACCCGCAATCGGCTCTCCCGTCTCGTCCGTGAAGGCAAGATAGAGTTCCGTCGGCTCTGTTGTGACACCCGTTATGGGAGCAAATTTTGCCGTCAATGTCGCGGTTTCTGCGTTATACTCAATCTCAGGCGCGTTCGGGTTTTCATGCAATTCGGCGTGATAATCTTTTCCCGCGAGCAAAGGCACAAGCGATAAAATCGGGGCGTCGCTGCCCTCATATCGGTACACAATCTGCGTGGCGTTACTGCCCTGAACCATCGCAGCGGTCTTGCTGAGTGTGTCGCCGGTATCGAGCGTCCAAGTCCACCGACAAATATTTCCGCCCTGCCAATCGCTGAGAAGTTTATGCCCTTCGGGGTGTATAGTCAAAGGATAAAAGTTGGCGGACAGAGCATATTCGCTGCCGCCGTCGTATTGCAACGTCTCTTCGAGTTTACTAAGCAGCACCGCACGCCCCAAAGGAGCCTGTAAAGCCGCCACAAGCAGCCCATGATACCGCCGCGTATTGGCAGTCCCAAGCGTCCCCGACGCATAGCCGCCAATTCCATTCGTCAACAGCCACTCGCGCTCAAATGCGACTTCACTTCTCAAAAGGTCAGGACTCAATGTCATTTTTTACTCTCTCGCGATCAAAGTTGTGTCTCTTATTATACGCCTTTACTGCCCTGTTTTCTGCGCCGAAGGTCTCACACTCACAAGTGATGCTTCAAGGATTCTATTGGGACGTGCCTTCTCCTGCGGCGGGGCAACCAAACGCTCCGTGGTGGTGGAATGTTCTCGCAATGAAGGCAAAATCTCTGCGACAAGCCGGTTTTACTGCTATATGGATACCTCCGGCTCTCAAGGCGAACTCTGGCGGTTACAGTGTAGGCTATGATCCCTTCGACGACTACGATCTCGGCTCAAAGAACCAGAAAAAAACTATCCCGACACGCTATGGAACTCGCGATATGCTCCAGCGATGTGTCGGAATACTCCGTGCAAACGGCTTGGACGTGTATCTCGATCTCGTTCAGAACCACCGCAACGGCGACGACGGCAATTTCAACTTCCGCTATACCGATGCCTATGGCAATCCAGACGGCGGACGCTTCCCAAAGAGTGCCAATGACTTCCATCCAACGGTTCCGCAAGACCCGAAGGTTCCTCTCGGCAACATGGAATACACATTCGGGCGCGATGTGGCTCACGTAAACGGCGTCAACGGTTACGCGGGGCGCGGTATGATGAACGCGGGCGACTGGATCACCCGATCACTCGACGCACAAGGTTACCGCCTCGACTATGTCAAAGGCATTTCGTCCGATTGGCTCCTTGATTTCCTCAATTATGGAGCCATGAAGAACAAATTTGCTGTTGTCGAATTCTATGACGGGAACTTAGACCTCCTTCGCCCCTACGTCCAAAACGATTTGAAGAACCGCGCCGCCGCTTTTGACTTCCCCTTGCGCGGTTTACTCAAAGAGATGTGCGATAAAGGCGGCGATTTCGATATGAAGCGTCTTGTTCGCGCCGGATTGTTGGGTGTTGACCCCAAACGCACCGTAACTTTTGTCGAAAACCACGACACGGATCGCGATAGTGCCATTGTGCGCGGCAAAATGCTTGCCTATGCCTACATTTTAACCTCCGAAGGTTATCCCAGCATCTTTTACCGCGATTATATGGAAGATGCGGGCTGCTATAAACTGAAAAAACGTCTCGATCCCCTGATTTATATCAATCGGAGACTGGCGGCGGGCGCGACGAAAGTTTTGTGGTCTGACGACGCTGTTTACGTTTTTGAGCGCGTAGGAGCAACAGGGCTGTTGGTAGGATTGTCCGACCAAAAGACACCTCAAACTGTACGCGTACAGACTCAATTCGGCAAAGGAATTCGTCTCGTTGACTATACAGGGAACGCGCCCTCCGTTACGACTGACATAACGGGCGGTGTGGCAATCACGATCCCCGCGAACAGAGACGGTGACAGTTATGTATGCTACGCGCCCGTCGGATTGGGCGGCAATCTTCCTTATAAGTCGAAACGAGTTAATCAAGAGTTCTTTGGTTCTAGTGATTTAGACATCAAGCCCGCCGAATCGGGCGTCTGGAACACTGTTGGGCGTATCTATCCCAAAGCATTAAGCACCGTATTGCTCGCTCTTTCTTTCGAGACAAAAGGACAGAATGCCAATGCCGCGTTTCAAGTTGCCGTAACTTCCGGCAGCAGTCCCAATGTTTACAGCCGAGTCTTCAAGCGCAGCGATATACGAAATGGCTCGCTCAAAATTCTCGCACAGAACACCGATTGGCATACCATACGTATACGCGAAGTCTCAAAGTTGTCAAAACGTCGCATCAATTATCGCCTGACAGCAAACTATCTCGCTCCTGAAACGCTCAATTTAGCAAAATAGCATCATCTATGCACATTTTTTCCAAAAAAGTATTTGTTCAGTCTTCCAAGTTGAGTTTTTTAGATAATACGGCACAATCGGAGGAGCAAAATTTGAGATTGAAGTCTTATGTGTAGAGATTGATAAAGCAAACTGCAAGATTATTGTTCTGTCTGTAGAAGTTGATAGAGCAAACTGTAAGAACGGAGCCAAAATATATTGTGTTGTTTGACAAAAATGAGTGATATTTGCCTTGACCGCGTAAGAGTATGAGGCGTCAAGAGAGAAAACTTTCTTGTGCAGGGTTTTTTATCGGAAGCGTGCTGACGGTGAACGCTTGTTGGATAAGAGCGACAAGTAAGCCGATTGCGCCGCCAATCTCGGTGGCGTTGTGCATAGAACCATCCCAGCCAAAGATGCGAACATTCTTGAGATTTGCGAGGAGATACCGGATATGGCGGAATGAATTGTTGCTGTCCAAATCTCGTTGCTGCGATGAGACCGGGGGTTTTAAGCATAGTCTGCACAGTTTGCGGCTAACTGTCCTTCGGACGGCACAATCTCTCCCCCGTATCGCGTCCTTCGCACTCAAAAAATGGGAATTTCGTCCGTAGAACGCCTGTTTTTTAGCCGGGTATGTTCTTGTACCCGATAAGAGGTCTCTTGAAAAGAAAAAGCCCCTCCGCATCGGTGCGGAAGGGCTGTCTATTGAAGAAATGTGATGATAAGAGCGAAAAATTTGGGGTCGTACGAATACGACCCCATGGGAGGGTCTATAAATAGACTCACGTTCTCTAATCGGAACGCACAACTTTGGAGCGTAACAGATGCGATTGTGTTGGTTCCGTAACATCATCGTTACAGCACAATTGCGGACGCTCCCAAAATGAGATTATGCCATTGCTGGCACAGAAATTTATACAAACCTTTGTCTGTACGAATCTCCAACATCATTATATCCTAAGAGACGAATACTAGGTTGCTTCGTTTCATTAAGTTTGTGTTAAATTTCTTGTGCAAACGGTTTCTGCACGTTGCACACTCTTATAGATGGAGAAGAGTAGGAGAAAGGTTCATTCTTTTTTCGAAAATGTGACGCAGATCACTAAACGCCGCAAAAAAAGTTTTTTTCAGTGTCCCCAACCGCCTCCTCCGGGCGTCCGCAGCGTCAGAACGCTCTCGGCTTCGACATCTCCGCTCCATTTGCCGGGCAGGAGGTGGATTTGTCCTTCTGAAGTTTCCAAACGGTTTTCGCCGCAGGAGCCGTTTGCGCCGCCGTTTGCTCCTGCCGGCGGATGAATGCGTCGTTCCGTCAACAGGGAAACACGACACGGGGCAAGCAGTTGGATTTTGCGCTCAATGCCACTGCCGCCCGCGAACACTCCTGCACCACCCGTTCCATCCGCCACTCTATTGGACAAAACCCGCAAGGGATAATGCGATTCCAGTACTTCGACGGGGGTATTGCGCGTGTTCGTCATATGAGTATGCACCGCAGAAGCCCCTGCGCCTTCCGGTGAGGCTCCTGCACCGCCCGCAATCGTCTCGTAATAGGCGAAGGGCTTGTCACGCTCGGCGTCATAGCCTCCGATTGTCAAATTGTTCATTGTCCCCTGACTCAGTGCTGGAATGCGTTCGGGAATCGCTTGTCCTAACGCTTGGAGCAGAACGTCGGTGATCCGCTGTGACGTTTCCACATTTCCGCCCGCAACTGCCGCCGGAAACCGGGCATTGACCACCGTTCCGGGCGGCGCGATCACTTCTACCGGAGCGAAACAGCCTTCATTCGTAGGAATTTCCGATTGAACGAGACAGCGCACGATGTAGTAACACGCGGATCGCGTAATCGCCTCCGTTGCATTGAGCGAGCCTTGCATCTGCGTAGCACTGCCCGCGAAATCGAACACAATGCGCCCCGCCTCTTCGATGGTCACTGCAACGGCGATCCGAATATCTGTCGCGCCCATGCCGTCATCGTCGAGAACGTCCTCGGCGTGGTAAGTTCCGGGTGGCAATGCGGCGAGGGTTCGTCGTACTGCTTCGGCGGCATAGGCGATATTCTCCTGCGTGCGGGCTTGAAACGTCGCCAAGCCGTAGCGCGTGATCAACTCCTGAAAGCGACGAATGCCCGTCTCGTTGGCAGCAATTTGTGCCGAGAGATCGCCGCGCCTCTCGGCAGGAGTGCGCGAATTGGCACACACCAGCCGCAAAATCTCCTCGCTGACCTTGCCGTTCTGCACCAAAGGCATGGGAGGCAGAATCAGCCCTTCCTGAAACGCCTCGCGTGACAGTGGAAGCGAGCCGGGAGCCATTCCGCCCACATCGGCATGATGAGCGCGTCCCGCGACAAACCCAACCAGCCGATTGCGCCGCCCGATGTTGAGATACACCGGCGCAATCAAGGTCAAATCGGGCAGATGTGTGCCGCCATAGCGCGGGTCGTTGCACAGCCACATCGCGCCGGATTTCCATGCAATGGTATCGCGCAGGGCTTGCATCATGAGCGGCATCGCGCCCAAGTGAACGGGAATATGTGCCGCCTGTGCCAGCAGTCGCCCGTCCGCATCGAACAGAGCGCAGGAATGATCGAGCCGATCCTTGATGTTGGGCGAATAGGCGGTACGTTCAAGGGTCGCGCCCATCTCCTCGGCAACCGACGCGAGAAGATGCCGCCAAACTTCCACCTGAACGGGATCGAATGCCTGAGAATGAAGTTGAGACTGAGCCATTTTGTTCTCTGTTTTCCTGAAAAATTCCTCGTAAAAGCCGTTTGCTTCTCTTACACAAACAATAGCAAGAGTCCAGCAGAATAAATTCTTCAGACGGAGGGCGTTCCGCCGTGCCGTGC
>CAZPZP010000204.1:0-6819 GCA_964591025.1 uncultured Chthonomonadaceae bacterium | reverse complement strand
GGACTTCGCGCCTTTGTAGCAATGACTTGAGTCGCCCGATGAGAGTGGAAGAATTGTTTTTTCGTAAATCCCTAAGTAACTTGTCTTGATGCGTCTTTATCTGCGAGAGCGACACAAGACGGTCTGTAAACCGAGAGAAGCATTGGTGCGGAAGTTTCAGCCCGCTGTTCCGCCTGATATTCGGTTGTGTGATCTGTTCACTGGTGACCCCCCCGGTTTTCCGGTGCGATGCTCCCGATTTAGAAGAGTGCTTACGTTCTGTCAACCGAAACCGTCTTCCGGCTCTCCGAGGAGACTTGCTCTGACGACACAAAAGACAACGCAGGCATTGCCGGTACTCAATGCCTCTGCCGCCGGAATTGATATTGGGGCGACCAAGATTTACGTCGCGGTTCCCCAGAACTGCGACGCGCAGCCTGTGCGCTCTTTCGAGACCTTCACACAGGATTTGGAGGCACTGGCGCAATGGCTTCGCACCTGCAAAATCCAGACGGTGGCGATGGAAAGCACCGGCGTCTACTGGATTCCTCTGTTCCGGATTTTAGAAGCGCATGGGTTCACCGTCTGTCTGGTCAACGCCTGCCACTGGCGCAATGCGCCGGGACGCAAGACCGATGTCTGTGACTGTCAGTGGCTTCAGTATTTGCACGCCTGCGGCTTGTTACGCGGTTCGTTCCGCCCGTCATATACTCGCAACCGTGATCGCCCGTCCCTTCTACAACCGCCGTCGCCCCCGAATTCCGTACCGCTCCCGTCTCACCAAAGTGGTGGATTGGGAACACAGCAAATACGTTCGCCTTGATTTGGGTGCAGTTCCTCTTTCGTGTAAGGGATTTACGAAAAAATAATTCTTCCACTCTCATCGGGCGACTAAAGTCACTGCTACAAAGGCGTGAAGTCCGCCTTCGCGGACGGGAAGATTTATTTTATCGTGAGTCCCTAAGCAGTCCAAGCCGCGACGAGACGACCAGACTACGGGGAGAGAATGCCGTCAGAGGTGCATCGTGTTTCCCTTTTGGCAGTATAACAAAGCCCGCGACAAATTACCTGACATATTCGCTGACATTTTCGAGATTGTTGTTTTTGCTTCGGAAATGTCACGGCTTTGAGCAAAGGGAGAACTCGCCACTGGGAAGTGGGAATCCTCGCTGATAACTCCACCGCCCTGACGAACACTTCCAACGGCAGAACGCCAATCGTAAAAAAACCGACTGAAAAAGGAGGAAGCCTTGCGTTTCATGCCGAACAACGAAATATGGAAACCGAAGCAACCTACCATCTTCTCCTGTTCGGTGCGCCTTCCGCTGTCCACAAGAGCAGCCCGCAATGGACAATCGCCAAACCCAAGCGCACCGTCATGTGGTGTCTGCTGCTCCGTCTGCTCAACGGCGACGCCCTCACCCGCTCCGAACTGATCACCCAACTCAAGATCGAAGACGAAAATCTGACGCAAGCCCTCCGAGCGTGCCGCCTCAACTTCGGAGAAGACTGCCTCCAAGAGATCGGCGCCAAACGTCTGCGCCTGAGAACCGAACGCTTTTCCAGCGATTGGCAGGAGTTCTGCGCCCTCTTCACTCGCGCCCAAATCGCTGCCTCCGCCGAACAGATCGCCCTGTATCACAAGGCGTTCGCCCTTGTCACCGGAACCCTGCTTGCCCGCTGCTCCGACCGCAATACCGAGTGGGTCAGGAAGCAGGAAGAGACGATAGCCGCCGTCGGGCTTGCCTTGATCCCGCACGCGGAACAGCAGGGCGACAGCAAAGCCGCCTGTGAACTCGCGGGGCGTCTCGCCACCTATCTCCCCTGCGATGCCGATGTCACCGCCGCCTTCAAACGGGTCAACGTCACCCGCCGCGTCTCCACCAAAACCCGCGCCGATGCTCAATTGGAGGTATACACCCGTGAACTGGAACGCAAAGGCGAAACCTTGAACCTTCGCAATCCGCACCACCGCGAGCAGTTTCTCTACCGCGAATACGCCCAAGTGGAAGCATACTGCCTTTTGTTGCGTCGCCTCTCGGTCTTCGACGGCAGTTTCGATGCGGAATTGGCACACGCTGTCTTCGCCGTCACGAGCGACCAACTCCACGAACTGACGACCCGCGTTCTGCTCCTCGAAACCGACGGACGCCTCGAGATGCCGGAGTTTCTGCGCGACTGGCTCCGCAGCAAAATCTCTCCCAGCCAATTCACCGCCCTTCGAACCGCCTATCACAGCCGAACCATCGCCGCCTTTCGCTCCGGCATGGTGAACGACTGGCACGTTACGCCCGAACTGCACGCCCTCTGGACGCCCAACCTTCACCATCTCGATGCGGCAATTGGATATATTGTCAATGCGCCCGCTCTGCCGCCTGAACTCTCCTTTGAACGTGTCGACATTCCCTGCGTTCAGGGCGCGATACAGTGTCTGCCGCAGCGGGTTCCCGAAGTTTACGCCTTCGTGATGCGTCAGCTTGCTCCCGAAGACACGCCGCCGATAGCGCGTTCGTGGATGCACCGCTTGTGCGGCAGGCTCGCCGCATCCCGAAACGATTTCGAGGCAGCCACAGACCATTACTTTCACTGTTTGGAATTGATGTCCGATGACAAGACTGCCATGCTTGAGTATTACACCGTGCTGAATTATCTGACGAGTCTGCATCACGGCGGCAGAGTCGCCGAAGCAGTGACACGGGCAGAGGCATGGATCGGCAAAATGCGCGAACACAACAATCCGAAACCTCTCTGCGGATTGCTCAGGCAGTATGCCGACTCTTTGCTCGCTCTGGGACGTTTCGAAGAGGCATATCGCGCCAACAGTGAAGCCCTGTCGCTGGCGTTCCAACTCGATCCGCCTGTTCCGTTGGCTCCCTTGTGGTACGATCAGGGCAGGGCATCGGCGGGAATGGGATACGATGAGGAAGCCATTCAGGCGTTCGATGAAGCGTTGGCGTTGTTCGAGGCGTTCCCAGACGTTCATGGACAAGCCGACTGTTTGCAGCAGATCGGGAAATTACAGGCGAAGCAAGGACGGCTCAATTTCGGCAAACGCGCTATTGAAGACGCCCTGAAACTGTACGCCAGCCTTGGCAAAGAACACAGCCGCGCCGGGTGTCTGCGAACTTTGGGCGACGTTCTCAAAATCAAAGGCGACTTCGCAGGAGCAGGAGCCGCCTACTGCGAAGGATTGGCGTTTTGGGAAGAGCAGCAGCATCCCAATTGGACAGCACTGTTCCGGGAGCGGCTGCACAGTTTGAGCGAGCAGAACGATTTGGGCGAGAACGGGGTATCATAATATCGGGACGCAATGTCCTCGATCCGATTTTAGAGATAACGAAACGTGGCGAAAAGACCGAAAAAAGGGCTGTCAGGCTTCAAATTTGCACAGGAAGGAATCCTGCACTGCTTTCGCACGCAGGCGCATATGCGATTCCATTTCTATATCCTGATCGCCATTATGTTGTCCGGTCTGTTTCTCAATCTCAACAATCGCGATATGCTGGTTCTGGTGTTCGCTGTGACTTTGGTCATTGCGGCGGAGATGTTCAATACTGCGATTGAAGCCGTCGTGGACATGATCACCGAGAGTTACAATCCCGTCGCCAAACTCGCCAAAGATGTCGCGGCAGGTGCGGTGCTGATCTGTGCGGCGAACGCGGTGATTGCAGGCGTCCTGATCTTTTTCGGGCAGGACAAGATCAGTCAAATCCAGAAACAGATGGGAACCAATCAGCCCGATGTGACTCGCGTTGTCGTCGTGAGCATTATCGCATTGGCTTTGATCGTCGTGGTCTCGAAACTGCTCAGTAATACGGGAACTCCGTGGCATGGCGGCGTCGTCAGTGGTCATAGCGCCATCGGCTTTATGCTTGCGATGACGATTTTCTTTACGGCAAACAACTCTGTGGTCTCCTTTTTGGCGATCCTTTTGGCAATACTCGTCGCACAAAGTCGGGTCGAGGCAGGTGTCCACTCTATTCAAGAAGTAATTCTTGGGGCAGTATTGGCGATCCTGCTCACCAGCACCGTCTATTGGGTGATGCCGCGTGTGGGAAGTTTACTGCGTCCGCGCAGCATTACCCCGACGAATGCGCCTCCGCAAACGTCGGCGGCTTCCCAGCGATCTACGGTGTGCGTCGAGGGAGAATTTTTGATTGGACAGTCATAGTACTGGCGCGTTTTCGGTGCCGTCGCCTCTTACAGCCTTTGTGTTGATCGGCTTGGCTCTGCTCCTGCACGCCTTTTTTACCACCGCCGAAATCGCGCTTATCACGCTTCGCAAGACACGTTTGCGCCAATTGGTGGAAGAGAAAAATCCTCGTGCTCTTCAAGTCGAACGGCTTCTCAGCAATCCGACGCGCCTTATCGCCATTACGCAGATCAGCACAATTCTCACGGGGACATTCACGGCGTCGGTTGCCGTTCTCAGTCTGGTTCCGCCGTTTGCCGCGTGGCTTGTCGCGCATTCCCGTCTGCTTCCACCCTATGCGACAGGGTTTGCCCTGCTTTTGGTGCTGCTCCCAACCGCCATTCTTTCGCTGATTGTCGGGGAGATCGCCCCGAAGAGTCTGGTCGGGTCGCGCTCCGAACGGCTGGCATTGCTGGTCGCTCGTCCCATTCGTTTCACCCAAATTCTCCTTGCTCCCGCCGTTTCTTTCGTGACCTTCATCTCCAATTTATTCCTGCGTCCGTTCGGCGGCACTGCCAGTTTTATGGCTCCCGCTGTCAACGAGGAAGAACTCAAGATGATGGTCGAGGCGAGCGAAGAGCAGGGCGTTCTCGAAGCGGAAGAGACCGAGATGATCAATTCCGTTATCGATTTCTCCAATACCATTGTTCGCAAAGTCATGACGCCGCGCATCGATATGACGGGCGTTCCCCTCGAAACGCTCCTGCCGAAATTGGTGCGTTCTATCGAAGATTCGGGACACTCGCGCATTCCGATTTATGAGGGCGATATGGACAATATCGTCGGTATCGTGCTGGCAAAAGACCTGCTTCCGCTCCTTGCTGGCGAGGACAAAAACGACACGCCGCTCAAAAACGTGATGCGTGCGCCTTACTTTATTCCTGAAACGAAAAAGTTGGCGGAGTTGCTTGCCGAGTTCCGACGCACCCATCAGCAGATCGCCGTTGTGCGCGACGAATATGGCATCACATCGGGGATCATCACGCTGGAAGATTTGCTCGAAGAGATCGTCGGTGATATTCAAGACGAGTATGACACCGATGAGCAAATGATTGTCAGCGTGGACAGCCACAGCACGATTTTCGATGGCAGAACTGGCTTGGATGATGTCAATGATCGCATGGGTTTGGAGTTGCCGGACGACGAGGCGGACACTCTTGGCGGCTTTGTGTTCGGGCTTTTGGGGCATCAGGCAGAGCGTGGTGAACAGGCGACTTGGGGCGAGACGACCTTTGTTGTCGAGGAGACGGACGGACGCCGTATTACCCGCGTGCGACTGCTCAAACTTCCGCCGGAAACCGAAGCGTCGCTGTCAATGCAGGAGTTTTATCCGCCGGAAACCAAAAAAGAAGCCGCCAAACGCGAACGGCGCACTATCGAAGTTTCCGGTGTCGAGACGGCTCCCGGTGCTTTAGTGCGATAGAACCTTATAGATAAATCACTTGAAGGTGGCGCATTCCCAAGAGCGGGCAGTGAAAACCCCGTCTGAAATGGCGTTCCGCCAAGCGTCTTTCGGACGCGGGTTCATACGAGGTTTATCTGATTGACTAAATCTGAGTATCAGCAACCTGACACAACATTCTACTATAATTCCCACGCTTTCCAGTCACATCCTGAACACCCCAAATCTTGATTCCTCAATCGGAGCGTTCAGGGCGGCGTGCAAACCCAAGCCGATTGCCATGCGCGTCTCTGTCGGCAGGATGATCCCGTCGTCCCAAAGTCGCGCTGTGCTAAAATACGGACTGCCCTCTGCCTCATACGTTTGGAGGGTCGGAGCCTTGAACGCTTCTGCCTCCGCGTCGGTCAGCGTTTCGCCCCGTGCCGCCAACTGATCTCGCTTCACCGTCAGCAGCACATTCGCCGCCTGTTCCCCGCCCATCACCGATATTCTTGCGTTGTGCCACATCCAGAGTTGACGCGGCGAATACGCCCGTCCGCACATCCCGTAGTTGCCCGCCCCGAAACTGCCGCCAATAATCACCGTGAACTTTGGAACCTCGGCGCACGCCACCGCCATCACCAACTTCGCCCCATGCCGCGCTATCCCCTCGTTCTCGTATTTCTTGCCGATCATAAACCCCGTGATATTCTGCAAAAACACTACTGGCGTTTTGCGCTGACAGCACAATTCGATAAAATGCGCCCCCTTGACGGCACTTTCCGAGAACAAAATGCCGTTATTAGCGACAATGCCCACCGGAACGCCGTGCCAGTGAGCAAACCCGCACACCAAAGTTTCGCCATAGTTCGCCTTGAACTCATGGAAGCGGCTCCCGTCCACAAGCCGCGCAATGATCTCCCGCACCTCAAACGGCGTCCGCAAATCACGCGGCAAAATGCCGTAAATCTCTTCGGCGTCGTATTCCGGCTCGACAGTCGGCACAAGTTCTGTCTCGATTTTGCGCTTGATGTTAAGATGAGAAACAATGCGGCGAACAATCTCCAGCGCGTGCGCCTCATCTTCCGCGAAGTGATCCGCCACGCCGCTCAGTCGGGTATGCACGTCCGCGCCGCCCAACTCTTCCGCCGTGACAATTTCGCCCGTTGCCGCTTTCACCAACGGAGGACCGCCCAAGAAAATTGTACCATTGCCCTTTACAATCACCGACTCGTCCGCCATCGCCGGGCCATACGCCCCGCCCCCC
>CAZPZP010000203.1:1688-6843 GCA_964591025.1 uncultured Chthonomonadaceae bacterium | reverse complement strand
GCTTCTTTCATGAGCGGTTCTGCCTCGTCATAGCGTCCCCGTGCCTGATACAATTGTGCCAGATTGTTGAGGCTAAGTGCGATGTCGGGGTGTTCTTCTGATAATGCTTTTTGCCGTATCTCCAATGCCTCTTTATAGAGCGTTTCTGATTTAGAATAGTGACCTTGTGAACTATACTGCACCGCCAAATTACTCAGGCTTGCGGCAATGTCGGGATGATTTTGCGGCAAAAGACGGCGTTCTATCGCCAGTTTACACTCTACAAATGCCTGTGCCTCAGCATATCTGCCCTGATGCCAACGCAAATAGCTCAATACATTGAAGTTTTCCGCATCGCGCAGTTGCGCTGTGACAAGGTCAGGCTCCGCTTCGAGGTAAGTTCTGAGATCGTAACCGGCACCCTCCATCTCCGCGAACAACTGCTCTTGCCTTTTACCCGCCTCGACAATTTGCCCCGCCTGATACAGCGGCTTGAAGACACTGACACACAGACTCATCAGTTCCGAAAGCTCCCGACGCGCCCGCAGCCCCTTATAGAATCGCTCCAGATTGTACAATGCGGCTTGTTCAGCCTCTTGACGGGTCAGTAGGTCGCCTTCGGGCAGAGAGAATTGGACGTTGGGCGTTTCGGTAATCGCGGGTATCTCGGTCAAGTGCAGGCGAACCAGAAAGAAGCGGTCAAAATCGGGGTTATAGAGGCGAAATGTGTTCCCCATCTCGCCCTGCATCCACCATATCTGGCGCAGATCGAGATGCACCAGCGTATCTCGGTAGAAGTTGAGGATTCCAAGGGAGTCGAGCAGAGGGACATCGGCGGGAAATGCGCGATTTAGCCCTGTGATGGAGACCACTCCCGGAGGAAGATCGCGAAATGTCTCCTGCAATCGTGCGACGTGCTGTATTGCGGGCGTGTCGGGCGTCAATTCTATCTCATGGAAGGGGATATTTTGTCCCTGAAACTCACGGCGCAACCTCTCCAGCACCCCCTCCTGCGCCCTCGCAGAGACATACTCCACCCGCGCCAGTCCCGCAGGCGCAACACGTCCCCAACGCAGCAATCGCGCCGTCACTGCCGCAATCGTCTCGGAGTCGGGCGGTTCCATATTAGATGGTTCCGCCGGGAACGGTTCCTGTATCATTGGGTTTGAGTCTTTTATCTTCTATCAACTGGTCAACGATCAGAGGATGGACGCTGAACCACGAAATTCCATTGAACTCCTGCACGGCGCGCCCTACAATGAGAGTATAGAGGACGCGGTCAGGAACTTTGTGATCCGGCTCCTGATAATAGACCGCAACAAGGCGTTTGGCTTTGTCGGTATAGGGGATCGGATTGGGGTCATAGGGGGACGAACCGAGGGCGTTGCGATATTCGCGCCGTCGTTCGTTGATGGCTCGCGTCACATCCTCCTCTTCGATATGCCCCTCCTCACCGGAGCGCACAGCTGCATTGTCTGCTGCCGCCACTGTCAGGACAAAAAGCTCGGTCAGGTTGCCACCGGACGCCACAATCAGCCGCTCTTGCTGTCGTTCCGCAAAAAGCGCGGGGTTTACACGGGCATCCATCACCTCTCTAAGAGCATCACGTCCTTTTGTATCGGGTTGATGTTTCCGTGTATAGACGGGCGTGTCGAAGATGCTGTAGCGATGGATTTTTGGCAACTCTTGTGCCTTCTCCGAATAGGCGAGTGCGCTGGGGATATTAAAAATGAGATGGATTTGTAGGCTCGTGAAGATGTTGGCGTGTTCGATAAAGAGTTCTTCAACGCGAGCAGGCGACACCCCCCGCTTATCGAAATCCTCTCCGATAACGACCCACTCCTTGCCCTCCGCTTGAATTTGGAGATTGGCAGCAACAAAGAGACGGTTCATCAGATCGATCAACTGCCCCATCGTCTTGTAGCTATATTCTGTGGTTGTGTTCTGCCTTTTGGAGAGAAATCGCAGGGAATTGCTGATATTGAAGACCAGCCCGAAGAGTTCACTGAGTTTCTTCGGCATTCCTGCCTCTTTGGTTTCACTGATGGTTCCTTCGCGCTCGTTAATCTCCGTGTACTCACTGGTGCGAAACCATTGATAGAGAGCGTCAAGGAGTTCCGCCGGAATTTTATCCTGCGCCTCCAATCTGCTGAGGGCTTCCGTCAAGCGCAGAATGATAACGAACAACACGTCGAAGGGACGGAAATCGGCACCGTTGAGGTCGTCCGTCGCGTGGATGCGGAGGATGCGGAATTTGCTCTCCACCATCCCTTCAAGCCTTTTGATTTCGGTGGATTTCCCGACGCCGGAATGCCCCATAAAGAACCCTTTGAAGTACGAAATGCCGTGTTCACGTTCGAGATCGCGCTTGATATGCGCGATTTTGTCACCGCCTCGCACTGCATTCATATCTCTGTAGAAGGCTTGGCGTTCCTGCTCAGTCACAAGGGGGCGGGTCGCCATTGTGCGATACACTTCTGCCAGCGTTTGCGCTGGCTGCATTTGTAAAAGGGGCAGAAGTTGATTCTGTTGTGGTTGGGTGAGGGCAATTTCGGACATCGGTACGGTTCCTTGGTAAGCCATTGCAGCGCATTTGCAATCATACCTGTTATGTTTTGATTTCTTCCTGTGGTAGCCTCGAACTACAAATCTATCGGTTCACAGCCATATTCTGATCGAGGGAGTTACTTTATAACTCACCTTACGCAGACCTCTCTCATCGAATGAGAAATTTCGACCTCATTTTGAGAGTGCCGTGCGTAAGGTGAGTTTATAAGTCGAGATACGCAGACTGGTACGGCGGAAATGCCCGTAGCACGACAGGCGGTCGGCATGGGTTATCGAGGCTGACAAGAATCACGTTTGGCATAGTACGTCCCTCTTTCGCGAGAGACGCCGGAAATTCCTGCTTGAGTGTGAGGTTTCGGGAGAGTGCAAACCAGACTGGCGCGGGATACGCCGCAGATTGATCAGACAAATGCAGATACTGTTTCACGCAAAGATTGAGGGGCGTTCGGTTCAGGCACGGCGGGGGCGTATATCCAGTTCGCGCATCAACTCCTCACAGCGTTGCGCGGTGCCGCCTGTCACACACTTGCGGCGGTATTTCGGGCAAAAAACGATGTGTAGGTTAAGGTTATAAATCCGGTTGCCTAATTTTGAGAGGTTTTATTCCTCAAGAAAATTGTGCCACAATACTCTTAAGTTTGGAACAAAATCGGAACAGAGAGGTGCAAGGAATTTAGGAACTCACCTCTCGCATCGGGGGGTTAAACCCTCGTCACGATGATTTCCTTGTATGCCGATAGAATGCCCACAACAGCCATTACAACACGGTTCGGCACAAACAGCGGCACTGTTTGCGCCAATGGGTGCAATCAAACTCAACAAGGACACCCTCGCATGGAATGTGGAAGGGCAGACCGTCAGCCTCGACACCGTTAAAAGGGTAATTCAGCCGCCCTTATGTTCCACCGCCTCAAGTTAGAGACAAGCCGTCTCCTTTAAGGAGACAGTCGTTGACATTGCCCGTAGGTTTTTGGGGAAAGAGAAAGGGCGAGACACATGACGACCGCACACGAGACAACCCCGCAGGAAACGGCGAACGCCGCAAGTCCGGCATTGTGGCTGACGCTGGCGATTACAGCGTTCGCATTGCATCTGCCGTTTTTGACGCAGTACGGCATTTTTCGCGACGAACTCTATTATCTCGCGTGTGCCGATCACCTCGCGTGGGGTTATGTCGATCATCCGCCGTTCTCCGTTGCCGTTCTCGCTCTGACCCGCAAACTCTTCACCGACACGCTGTTTGCCATCCGACTACCGTCTCTCTTTGCCTCGTGCGCCACAGTCTATCTTATCGGCTGGTTGACCCATCGGCTTGGCGGCAAACGGTTCGCACAGATATTGGCGATGCTGGCGTGGATTGTCGCACCCGTCACGCTCGCCCTCTCGCACTTTTTCTCTATGAATGCCTTCGACCTTTTCTTTTGGATGGCGTTATGCTGCCTGCTGGTGAAATGTCTCCCTCACCCCCCAACCTCCTCTCCCGAACAAATTCGGGCAGAGGGGGAGTCTCAAGACCGGATTCTCCCCTCTCCCCCCGCGCTTGCGCGGATAAAGGGGAGAGGGGTTGGGGGTGAGGGCGTCTGGCTTCTTTTCGGTGTTGTTCTCGGCTTGGCGTTGCTCAATAAAATGAGCGTGTTATGGCTGATTGCGGGGCTGACGGCGGGCGTTCTGGCAACGCCGTATCGCCGAATTTTGCTCAAGCCGCAGGTTTGGATCGCGGTTGCTGCTGCCCTCTTCATTTTCGCGCCGCATCTCGTTTGGCAGGCTCAGAACGGTTATCCGATTCGCGAATTTGCCGCCAATTCCCTCAGCGACAAGATGGAGGACAATCCGCCCGCGCAGTTTCTCTTCACGCAGTTTCTGCAAATGAATCCGCTGACGTTTCCGATTTGGCTGATGGGAATCGTTTGGGGCGTTCGCGGTAAGGCGGGGGCGTCGGGGCGTCTGCTCGGCGTGATGTTTCTGACGGTTTTGGTGATCTTGCTGGTCAATGGAAAAAGTCGTTCCGGTTATCTGGTTCCGGCGTATGCGCCGATTTTCGCACTTGGCGGCGTTTTTTGGGAGCGCGTCCTCGCCAAACTTTGGGTGCGGCGTTTGGTTTTGTCGGGCTTGTCGGTGGGCGGCGTTGTGCTGATGCCGATGGGAATGCCGGTTTTGCCTGTCGGAGCGTATATCGCCTATTCCCGCACTCTCGGAATTGCGCCGCCGCAGGAAGAGAAAGGCGGCACGGGGCTATTGCCGCAGTTCTATGCCGATATGCACGGCTGGTACGAACTCTCGCAAGCCGTCTACGATATTTACCGCACTCTGCCCCTGCCTGAACAGGACGACTGCGCGATTTTGACCAACAATTACGGCGAAGCGGGAGCCATAGACTATTTTCTCAAGGGCAAAGGTGTGCCGCGTGCGCTGTCGGGGCATAATGCCTATTGGATGTGGGGAACGGGCGACTGGAATGGCAAAATTCTGATTATCGTCAACACTGTGCCGGAGCGATTCAAGCCGCTGTTCGAGGACATCGAGGAGGTTCGCACCGTTCCTTTGCCGTTGAGTGTGCCGCACGAACAGGACTTGCCCTTGTCTATCGCTCGCGGTCTCAAAATTCCCG
>CAZPZP010000203.1:0-1588 GCA_964591025.1 uncultured Chthonomonadaceae bacterium | reverse complement strand
GTGCCGCACGAACAGGACTTGCCCTTGTCTATCGCTCGCGGTCTCAAAATTCCCGTGTCCGAGTTTTGGAAGCAGGTCAAGTCGTACCGATAGATTGCGGGAGAAGCATGAAGATTGTACTGCCGGGCGGCACGGGTCAAGTGGGAACACTACTGGCACGAGCGATTCACTAAGACGGGCATGAGGTCGTCGTTCTCAGTCGTTCGCCGCAGTTCTGCCGCGTGGCGTGTTGTTGCATGGGACGCGCAAACGCTGGGCGATTGGGCGGCAATCGGAGCCTTCTTTCTCAAAACCGAAACAGAACTGGTCTTGAAAAGTCGGCGCGTCGTACTGGGACGACTGCTTCAGCATGGCTTTACGTTTCAGTTTCCGACATGGCAGGAAGCCGCCGTTGATTTGTGCCAACGCTAGCGTGAACTTCGTAAAATCAAATAAAACCGAAAATATAAAGCAGGAACTTGACGCCCCTCTGCGGAAACTTCACTTCTCTCGCAAGACTATTTCACTCACAAAAGAGGATACGATGTCGTCACCTACTTCATTCGCACGCCGCACGTTTCTTGCTGCAACGGTCACAACGCTGACCAGTTCGGCACTCGCCCAAGACCGGGACTACAGCCCCAATGCGCCGCCGGTGCGCTATCCCGAACCGGACGTTGTCGTTCTTGATCCGCAGTTCGCCAAGTACAAAGTTGGCAATGCCCCGATTCAGCGCATCGCAACGGGAATGCTATGGGCGGAAGGTCCGGCGTGGAGTGGCGCGGGGCGGTTTCTTGTTTGGAGCGACATACCGAACAACGTCCATCATCGCTGGCTCTTGGAAGATGGACACGTCAGCACCTATCACAATCCCTCGAATTACTGCAATGGCAACACCTTCGACTATGAGGGGCGGCAGTTGTCCTGCGAACATGGCACGCGCCGCGTCGTTCGCTATGAGCATGACGGCACGATTACGGTTTTAGCGGAGAAATTCGGCGGCAAGCCGTTCAATGCGCCCAACGATGTGGTGGTTCATCCCGACGGCGGAATCTGGTTCACCGATCCCGGCTATGGCAGTCTCGGCAACTACGAAGGGTTCAAGGGTGATTTGGAGATTAAAGAGGCGATCTATCGAATTGATCCCAAAACTCGACAACTTGCCAAAGTCACGGACGAAATTTTCAAGCCGAACGGTCTCTGCTTCTCTCCCGATTACAAAAGGCTCTATGCCGCCGATACGGGTTCGTCGCATGATCCGCAAGCCCCGAAAAATATCAAGGTTTGGGACGTTGCAGACGGCAAGTCACTCAAAAACGGGCGCGAGTTCGCTTCGATGAAACTGACGGTGGACGGCAAGGAAGTTGCAGGTTTGGCAGACGGCATTCGCGCTGACCGAGACGGCAATATCTGGTCGAGCGCGGGCTGGGTCGGCAAAGGTTACGACGGCGTTCACGTTTTCAATCCCGAAGGCAAGCGCATCGGACAGATATTGCTTCCCGAAATTTGCAGCAATGTCTGCTTCGGCGGCGTGCGGCGCAACCGCCTGTTCATGACCGCGAGCCAATCGGTTTACAGTGTTTATGTCGAGGCACAGGGCGCACATATT
>CAZPZP010000202.1:0-6848 GCA_964591025.1 uncultured Chthonomonadaceae bacterium | reverse complement strand
CAATCCGCACCATCGCCCGCTCATCATCGAACAAATACTGCGCCAAAGCCCGCGCCAACTCCGTCTTGCCAACGCCCGTCGGACCCAAGAAGATAAACGAGCCAATCGGACGGTTCGGATCGGATAGCCCCGAACGCGAACGCCGCACCGCATTCGACACCGCGACGACTGCCTCGTCCTGCCCCACAACGCGAGCGTGCAGTCTGTCCTCCATCTGGAGCAATTTCTGCATCTCGCCCTCAAGCAAGCGCGACACCGGAATGCCCGTCCACTTCCCGACAACCTCCGCAATATCGTCCGCCGTCACTTCCTCCCGCAGCAGCCGTCGCGCTTTGGGAGCGTTGTCCGCCTGTTTGCCCCGTGCCTCCATCTCCTTGATTTGGGTACGGCTCTCCTCCACCTGACGCTGCACCTCAGAGAGCCGCCTGTAATCCGCCTCATCAACCCGCTCTTCCGTACTGTCCTTATGCCGGATCGCCGCGTACAGGTCACTGTACTGCTTCTCCAACTCCAGTGTCTTGTTCCGCAGCGAATCCACATCCATAATGCCCGACTTCTCAAACTCCCAAAGGCGTTTCAGGTCTTGAAGCTCCTTCTCGCCCTCCACAATGTCCGCATCGATCTTCTGCAATCGCTCCTGTGCCGCCTTATCCGTCTCTTTTTCCAACTGCACGCGCTGCGTCTTCAGAGCAACCAGTCGCCGCTGAACCTCATCGATCTCCGTCGGAACACTGTCAATCTCCATACGCAATCGCGATGCCGCCTCGTCCATCAAATCAATCGCCTTATCCGGCAGGAAGCGATCCGCAATATAGCGATTCGACAGCACAGATGCTGCCACCAGTGCCGAGTCGGTAATCCGTACCTTATGGTGGACTTCGTAGCGTTCCTTCAATCCGCGCAAAATCGCAATTGTATCTTCGACGCTCGGCTCCCCAACGAAAACCGGCTGAAACCGCCGCTCCAACGCCGCATCTTTTTCGATATGCTTACGATATTCATCCAGCGTCGTCGCCCCGACACAACGCAGTTCGCCGCGTGCCAGCATCGGCTTTAAAATATTGGAGGCATCCATTGTTCCCTCTGCGGCTCCGGCTCCAACAATTGTATGCAGTTCATCGATAAAGAGAATGATCTGCCCTTGACTGTCATTAATGTCTTTGAGAACCGCCTTCAATCTGTCCTCGAATTCGCCACGATACTTTGCGCCGGCAATCAGACTGCCCAAGTCCAGCGAAATGACACGCTTGCCTTTCAAGCCTTCAGGAACATCGCCTTCGACGATCCGCTGTGCCAACCCTTCGACAATCGCCGTTTTGCCGACTCCCGGTTCGCCGATCAGCACCGGATTGTTCTTCGTCCTTCGCGAAAGAACCTGAATCACGCGCCGAATCTCCTCATCGCGCCCGATCACCGGGTCGAGTTTCTGCTGACGTGCGCTGTCGGTCAGGTCGCGCCCATACCGATCCAATGCCCCGTACTTCTCTTCAGGATTCTGGTCAGTAACGCGCTGCCCGCCCCGAACTTCCTTTAAAGCTTGTAGGATATTGTCGGGGTTTGCCCCCTGCGCTTTCAGCAATCGCCCCGCCGCGCCCTGTGTATCCGCTACAATCCCAAGCACGAGATGTTCTGTCGAAACATACTCGTCTTTCATCCGTTCTGCTTCGGCGAACGCGGCATTCATTGCCATACGCATTCGTGGCGAAAGGCTATTGGCGAGTTCAGCCGCTCCACCTATCTTTGGAAACCGCTCGATTTCACTCTGCACCTGCTGAGTCAGAAGCGGCACATTGACGCCCAATTTTTGCAGGAGCGGCATGGTCACGCTGTCTGCTTGATTCAGAAGAGAAAGCAGCAAATGCTCCAATTCGATCTGCGGGTTTGCAGCCTTTTCCGCCAGAGTTTTGGCATTCTGAACCGCCTCTTGCGCCTTAATCGTTAATTTATCTAACCGCATCCGTTTGTTTCTCCTTCACAGGTTATCCCTAAACACATTCTTTTACATATTTATTACTTCTTTAGTTTCCGATAAATGGTATTGCCGATGAGCCTTCGAGAAGAGCAAATGTCAGACATTTGCCCTTGCAGTGACCCAAGAGCGATTCTTTTTTCCCTCTTTCCCTGCTTATCAGGATAACTGGGAGAAATGCCGCAAGTCGTTTTGAGAGTGAGAGGCTCTCAAAGTGTCTGACAGAGTGTCACACAGACAAAAGTCAACAAGATTTTACCGAAAACTAAAGGTATAGTGATCAGAGACATCAAATCATTCTGACAATACTCTCAAAAACGAGACGGATATTTACTGGTAAATCACGAACGCAAATTCTGAGGACGCCACAGGATAATACAGGACGGCGGGGGCAGAATGCCATGATTACCATTGTCCTGTGTGTTCATCATCACGAGGCGGAGCGGCATTTTTGCGCGGCGTTTCCGCAAGGCATTCCCGATGAAATTGAAAGCGGACGCCATGATCATCGTCTGCCCTATCGCGGCAATCATGGAGTGCGATTCGAGCTGGTGCAGGGCGTCTTGCCAAGTGTTCTGCCGCAAAATTGACCGAGATGGCGAAAGCCTCTTGATGTGAGAAAAGAGTGAGTAAAAACAATGCCATTAAAGCGAATGCTTTCCTATAAAATTTTGTTTGCCATAGTCTGTACGTTCGCGGCGGGTTTGACCGCAAACGCACAGACGGCGAAAGTCATGCCCGTTGACTTTGATCGCGATGTGCGCCCGATTTTGGCGGACAACTGTTTCAACTGTCACGGGTTCGATGAAAACAAGCGGCAGGCGGGACTGCGCCTCGATAACGGTGATGGCGCGATACAGAAACTGCCGTCCGGAGCGTTTGCCGTGGTCGCCGGAAAGCCCGATCATAGCGGCTTGATTCAGCGCATTATAGCGAAAGATGCGCTGCAAATGCCGCCCGCAAGTTCCGGCAAAATCCTCTCGCCCAAACAGATCGCCGTTCTTCGCGCTTGGATTACGCAGGGCGCGAAATACGGCACGCACTGGGCATTTGTTTCTCCGAAACGTCCGGCAGTCCCGAAGGTCAAAACCGCAAACTGGGTCAAAAACCCGATTGATAATTATCTTTTGGCGCGTCTGGAGCAAGAAGGCTTGAAGCCGTCGCTGGAAGCCAGCAAAGCGACTCTCCTGCGCCGCCTTTCACTCGACCTCACCGGACTGCCGCCGACACTCGCCGAGATTCGGGCGTTTGTGCGCGATACCAGTCCGAATGCCTACGAGAACCAAGTGGATCGGCTGCTCGCCTCGCCGCGCTATGGTGAACGCATGGCGTTGAAGTGGCTCGATGCCGCCCGCTATGCCGACACGCACGGCTTCCATATTGACAGCCACCGCGATATGTGGCGTTGGCGCGATTGGGTCATCGAAGCGTACAACAAAAATCTGCCGTATGACAAATTCACGCTCTATCAAATCGCCGGTGACCTCCTTCCGAACGCGACCCTCGAACAGAAAATTGCGACGGGTTTTAATCGTAATCATCCGATCAATTTCGAGGGCGGAGCCATTCCCGAAGAGTATCAGACGGCGTATGTCATTGATCGCGTGGATACGACGGCGACTACCTTTCTTGGGCTTACGGCGAAGTGCGCTCAGTGTCACAGCCACAAATATGATCCGCTGACCCACAAAGAGTATTATCAGTTTTACGCCTTTTTTAACACGATTAAAGAGGTTGGACTGGATGGAACACGGGGCAATGCCGCGCCGTTTATCAAGGCTCCCCTGCCCGGTCAGAGCGAACAGTTAGGGGAATATGGCAAGCGGGTATCCGAGTCGGAAACCGCGCTGAAAGCCCGCACCGCCTTGATTACGCCGAACCGCGCCGAATGGGAACCGCGCCTCCTTGCCGAGCAGCAAAAGGGCGAAGTGACGGCGGAACTTGCGGCGTGGATCGGCTTCGAGGAGAAAACCGGCGAATCGTTTGTCACGAATGGCGGTGCGAACTCTGCCGGAACGGTGCGCGGCAAAGCCCAATGGGACACGGGCAAGTCGGGCGGGGCGTTGCGTCTCGACGGCACGAACTATGCCGAACTCGGAAACAGTCCCGCATTCGAGCGAACGGATAAGTTCGCGTATGGGGCTTGGGTCAATCCCGCCGACAACAGCCACATGACTGTCCTCTCGAAAATGGACGCGGCAAACGGCGTTCGCGGCTATGATCTCTATCTTGGCGACAGCAAAGTGTATGTTCATCTTATCAGCACTTGGGACAGCAACGCCATTCGTCTCAACTCCAAACAGACGATCCCGATGAATCAGTGGACGCACTTGTTTGTGACCTATGACGGCTCCCAAAAAGCCAAAGGCGTCAAGATTTACGTCAATGGCAAACCCGCCGAAACCGACATCACGCACGATACTCTGACCGGAACCCTTAAAACCGATCAGCCGGTTCGCATCGGCACGCGCAGTGCGGGCGGCGGATTCAAAGGACTGATTGACGAGGTTCGGTTCTATCGGCGCGAACTTTCCGGTGCGGAAGTCGCGCAGTTGGTCGGGAACGATGCGCTTCGTCCCTTGCTCACCATTGCCGCCGACAAGCGCACACCGGAACAACAGACAACTCTCGCGAATTTCTATCTCGAAAACTTCGATGCCGACTACAAACGGATAAGCAAGGAATTAGCGAGTTGGCGGCAGAAATACGCCGAGTTGGATAAGGCGATCCCGACAACGATGGTCATGGAAGAGCAGGAGAAGCCCCGCGTCACCCATCTGCTGTTGCGCGGTCAATATGATCTCTTTGGCGAAAAGGTGACGGCGGGCGTTCCGGCGTTTCTGCCTTCTCTGCCAAAGTCGAAAACTCCGAACCGTCTGGCGTTGGCGGAATGGCTGATTGAGCCAAACAACCCGCTGACTTCGCGAGTTGCGGTCAATCGCTTCTGGCAAACGCTGTTCGGAACCGGAATCGTCAAGACTGTTGAGGATTTCGGTACGCAGGGCGAACGCCCGTCTCACCCCGAACTGCTCGATTATCTGGCGACGGAATTTGTACGCAACGGTTGGGACACAAAGGCGATGATGCGCCTGATGGTGACTTCGGCGGCATATCGCCAAACCTCGCAAGCGACGCCGCAGCAGATGGAACGCGATCCCGAAAACCGCCTGTTTGCCCGCGCCCCGCGTCTGCGTCTCGGTGCGGAATTCGTGCGCGATCTCGCCCTCATGACTTCGGGTTTGTTAGCAGAGAAATTGGGCGGAGCATCGGTTAAGCCCTATCACCCGGCGGGGCTTTGGGAGGAAATGGCGTTCGGCGGGGAATTTACGGCGCAAAAGTATGTGCAGGATCACGGCGAAAGTCTGTATCGCCGCAGTATGTACACGTTCTGGAAGCGGACGGTTCCGCCGCCCTCGTTGCAGACGTTCGATGCGCCCGAACGCGAGTTTTGTATCGTGCGCCGCTCGGTGACCAATACGCCCCTGCAAGCGTTGATTTTGATGAACGATCCAACGTATGTCGAGGCGGCGCGCAAATTTGCGGAACGGATTATGACCGAAGGCGGAATTTCCGATGCGTCGCGCTTGGGGTTCGCGTTCGAGACTGCGACTTCGCGTCCAATCCAACAGCGCGAACGGCAGGTTTTGATGCGGCTCTTCAATCGCCAATATACCCGCTACCGCAAAGACCGGGACGCCGCGCTGAAAATCCTCAGTGTCGGGGAGTCGCCGCGCAATCCGAAGTTGGATACGGCAGAACTTGCGGCATGGGCGGCGGTTGCCGGAGCCATTCTGAACTTGGATGAAACCATTACCAAGAGTTAGGAGAGCGTGAAAGTTTGCTCTTGGACGCTCATTCGCGCTGATCTCTTTCCTGCTTGCCCTGTACTTCATCGCCCTTCTTTCTCAAATGGAAGAAGGGCGTTTGTGTTTCCTTTGGGTGGGCGTCAGGGGCGGGTGATGCGGATATTGGGCGAGCCTTTTTCGTTGCCGTCGTCGGTGATGGCATAAATACGAAAGAGGCGGGACGCGCCGGAAGTGGTCAGCCCGACGTTGGTGAGGAATTGCAGAAGTGAGGCGTTGGATAGAATGCTTGTGACAACGGTTTCGTCCTCGGTGCGATAGGTTGAGCCGATACACGTTCGCAGTTCATAGGTGGCGAGATTGGCGGAGGGCGAGGCGGTGAAATCGATCTTGCCCTTGCTTTGCGCGGCGTCCCATATCACGACGATATTGCCGACGGGATCGGGCGTGGAACCGGGCGGGGGCGTGATGGCGGGGATGGATTGCAGGAGGGCGTTGGCGGGATCGAGTCTGCTGACTACTACGGTGCGATACTGTTTCATGCGGAGATACGAGGCGTTGATGAGGGCGATGCGGGTGTCGCGGGTGCGGCTTGCGGCGGTGCGGGCGTTGTTGTTGGCGGTGAATTGTGCCTTGAGTGCGGTCAGTTCGGTGGTGAATGCGGCGAGGGTATAGCCTCCGGCGAGGAGGAGCGGGGCAGTCCATCCGGGCGTGGTGAGATCGGCGTTGAGGGTTGTCCAGAGGGAGAGCATATCGTCGAAGGGCTGGAGGAAGCGGCTTTCGATGACGCCGAAATTGGGCTGTTTGGGGAGGGCGTTGAGATAGGGCGTATCGGTGAGAAGCCCGGTGACGGCGGCATTGAACTGCTTGAGGCGGACTTTGGCGGCGGCTTTTTTGATGTCGAGGTCGGCAGAGGCGAGTTCGGCGGCGTTGTCGGCGTTGGTGACGGTGACGTTCTGCGCGAGGATGGCGGTTCGGTCTGTGGCGAAACCGGCGACGGCATACGCGCCTTTGAGTTTCATTTCGGTGGCGGGTGTGCCTCCGAGGGCGGTATTGACGGCTCCCCAATGGGCGGC
>CAZPZP010000201.1:0-6850 GCA_964591025.1 uncultured Chthonomonadaceae bacterium | reverse complement strand
GCGTCCTGTGTCTGTGCAAACAACGCCCGGATGAGGTCGAACACGCCCGTATAGGTCGCCGGATTGCTTCTTGGCGTGCGTCCTATCGGAGACTGGTCAATATCAATGACCTTGTCGATGAGTTCCATCTTGCCGCTTCCCGACACACCCGTCACCGCAACAAACAAGCCCGCGCTTGTTCCGCCAACTGTCTTTTTCCGTGTTCGTTTCTCTCAGTTCGTTCATAGTCACTCCATAGTCCTTCTATAGTCACACTCTTTTGATTGTTCCTGTCAAACTTGTCTACCAATACTTGGCAATCATCCATTAAAAACAATACGCGATCCACCACAATATAAAGCAGTGTACCGCGCAGAATTGAGAGCATTGACTGAAATGTTGAAAGAAAATCCTTTTAAGGATTCTTTGGCTTTACATATGCTTTGGGGGAACGCGCAAAATCACGCAACATTCTTGTTAGGACAGGGACAGCATTATGGTCAGAGTTCTCTGCCAACAATTTCGAAATAGAGCGGTCAACTGCGTTACCGAGACTCTCAAAATGCTTTATAATGCAGATGGGGTAAATGTCACTCTTCTTGGAAATTTCCATGTCAAGCAGATACTGTTTTGCACGAATCAGAAAAATGAGAACGTCTTGAGTACAAGCCTGATACTTCAATACATCATCAGAATTGAACGTATGAGATGACACTCGTATTGCTGAGAACAATAGGGATAATCTTGTTGCTCCCGTCAGAGTAAAAAATCGAACACACGCATCATTCAATGCGGCAGGTAATTCCCCATTAGATTTCGCCTCGCCAGTTCTCTGGACTACAGAGCGGATCAGAAAATCTTGCGCCGCTAAAATTTCAGAGAGAAGAGGATCAACGCATTTTGTAATCACATACTCATGAAACCAATTTTGGAGTTTCTCATGTTTTTCTGCTTCATGCTCTCGCTCCCATTTTTCAATTTGTTGCTTGTTTTGTGTCTGTAGAGAACGGTTTGTGTTCAATACCAAAAAAGTACCAGTCAATAAAGAGCCAGCCAATGTTGCTCCAACGAGAATAGCACTTTTCAATAGTTCAACAGTTGTTTGATCCATACTATGACAACTTCCTGATGCGCCTTGCTTATATGTTCATCGAATAAGGCAAATCTGTTTCTGTATGGTCTTAATCTGATGCGTCGCTCTGTGTGAAGCGAACAGAAGCAGTGCCGTTTCTCTTAATATCAAGATAGATGGCGCGAGTTCCATTGAGAACAGAACCAAAGCGAGAGCAAGACGATTGGGGAAGGTTCACCCCTAATTCAATCAAAAGTTTCACTGCGTCAGGATGAAAATTGTTCAGCGCATAATCCAGAACCGTCTGACCCTTCATCGGACTGGAACTGTAATATGTACCCGGACGATAAACCATATCCATTTCGCTTGTGCTACTTCGAGAATTGATATTGCCTCCACGTTTGGCTAAATATCGTATCAGGTCGCAATGTCCTCCTTTGGCAGCAAACCGCAATCCTACATCAATATCTGCTCCAGCATTTACAAGGGCGCGAACTGTATCAATATGACCTTTTTCGGCGGCAAGGATAAGTGATCTTGATCCTGTATAATTGTCATAAGGATCACTTACGTTGATGATTGCGCCGTATTCCAAAAGACACCCAGCAATCTCAGCAAATCCATTTGAAGCGGCTATAGACAGAGCGTATACTCCCCAATAACCTCTTGCGTTTGGGTCAGCACCACGAGCCAGCAGGTACTTAACAAGTTCCAAATTGCCGTTCTCAACAGCATACATCAAGGCAGATTTTTGATTGCTGTGTTGAAGTTGTGCGTTAGCGTCGGCTCCATTTTCGACCAACATTTGCACAGTTTCGGCTTTACCCTTATGCACCGCCACACTCAGCAGAGGAGTCCCATAACTTGCGCTTTTTCTGTCATTGAGATCAATTCCCTCTTGAATTAGACGGCGAATAATGTCAATATCACCCAGTAACACCGCCTCTAAAATTCCAATATGTGAACCTGTATCTGCGAGCATTCGCACAATGTTATCACGGTCACATTCTGCTGCCCACCTCCCAGCAGTATAACCTTTCTTGTCACAAGAATTGGTATTAGCACCTGCTTTGAGCAACATCTCAACAACGTTGGAATGCCCTGCTATTGCGGCTTCTATAAGTGGCGTGCGGTTATTGGTCCCTTTAACATTGACATCAGCTCCACGCTGAATAAATGTTTCGACAAGATCAAGATGTCCAGCAGACCCCGCCGACAGCAATGCCGGAGAGCAATCAACATCTTTGACCAAACTTAGTAGCCTTTTAACAACATTGGACATTCCTTTGCTTGCCGCCAAACTGAGAGCTTTGCTATAATTTGTTAAGCAGCCAGAAAGTTGCTCGTGTTCCAATAAAATGGAATAGATAAGGTTTTCATCGCCTGAATGAAGAGCTTCGATTAGTCCATTTTTCCCTCCAGCCTGTTTTAGCAAATCCACCGTTTCTCGTGAGCCGCCGCCAACTGCTATCACTGTTGCGAGCGATAATGCTGTTGTGCCGTTGGGAAGTATCGCACTTACATCTGCGTTTGCACCCAACAATGCTTTGACAAAATCCGGACGATAACTCTCAACCGCCAGCATAAGGACTGTTTTTCCGCTTGCATCGGTTGCGTTTACATTTGCTTCCCCTTCTATCAGGGCTTGAACAGTATTGAGATAACGTCCCGGCTCATGATAGCGGGCAAAACCCTGTTTCACAGCACTGAGTAGAGCAGTTTGATTGTACCGATCTTTGATGTTAGGATTAGACCCTTTATCCAACAACTGCTTGACTAAATCCGCATGATCCTCACGTGCCGCCCACATGAGTACTGTTTTTCCATATGTGTCTTGGGCGTCAATATCAATATCTTGCTCAAGAAGCAAAAATACTTTTTCTGCGTCGCCAAGTTTTGCCGCCTTATGCAATGCGGGAACAAGGAGTTGTGACATAGGCACTTGTTTTCGTTTCATTGTCCATCTCTGATGTGAAGTAACGTCTGCAAAAACTGCTCTATTTTTACCCCTTATAGTCGAGTTTTATGTCACGTCCTGATTTTTCTTTTTATATGAAAATCTCTGTTGCTTATGTAATAACCCCCTTAAGCACAAAAATACTCAGCCCTATGCCAAATTTCAACTTTCAAGGAGCCAGTCATTATGGCAATCGTGACCTTCGATAGCGGCGTCAAGCAGATACGCGGCAAGTTCGGCAACATTTCTCGTCATCGGAGCCTGTGACCACTGATTTGCTCAGGGAGGTCATACCGCCACCGTTTCGCCGCTTCGTGCCGGTTCTGTTCGCTGTTGTGCCGCCTTTTGCTGCCTCTGCTGAGACAGGGCGTACCATTCCCGCCGCTCGTCCCGCAGCCGCTCAATCATCGTCTCCACCTGCTTCCGTTTGTGCGGCGTCAGAATGTCCAGCGTCAGCATCTTCTCCCCAATCTGAATGCCGCGATGCAGGTTGCCCGCCCGTCCCCAGCAGTCCGCCGCTCCCAGCCAATGATAATATGCCTTCTCATGCAATCCAATGCCCTCGCAGTATTCTGCCAATTCTTCTTCTTCCGCCGCCGCAACTGCGTACAATCCCAATGCCGTCTCGACTTCGCCCATTGTTTCCGACATCCCCGCCCGAATGATGGTATCCCCCTTTTTGCCTTCTCTGGCGACCCATTCCGGCGACATTCCCTCGCACGAAATTCCTGATGTCATTGCTTTCATTCTGCCGTCTCCCTTGCTTCATGATACGATACGATGATCTCCCGTCGTGCAAATCCCACGATGACAACATAGCCCCCGACCGGTTCCGCAGAGAACAGCTGACTGCATTTCTCCCGATGTCGCTCCTGCATCTCGCCCGCGTCCTGTGATTGTGTTCCGCTCACTTCCAAGCCCTGTTGTCGCTTGCCATCCGTCACCCAATAATCGAACCCTTCGCCATATCTGGCGGTTGACCGTATCGAGAAATCCGTATAGTGTCGCAAAACGGCACAGGCAATACCACACGCTGCCCACTCGGTCATGGGGCGTCCCTTCATTGGCGACTCGCCCCGCAGTGCCTTGATTCCCTGCCATTCGAGCATTAGGCGTTTCGTCCGAGTTCCCACTTGCCCAACGTTTTCCAATGTGACGACAAACTCCGTCTGCTCGGTTTCGGCACTTGGCGCACCGCCGATCTCAGCAATGATGACAGGCTCAAAAACCGTGGCATCAATCCCATGCCCCAGCAACGCTTCGGCAAGCACACAAACCGATTTTGTTTTCCGTCGTGCCACTACTTATTTCTGCTCCACCGAACCGCCTTGATCGTTTCCTGCGGCGTTTGCTGTCAAGCCTACTCCCTTATCTCAAGCCGCATCAGGAAACACACAGAAAGAAATTTACCATACCCCTCTAAAAATCCTGCCTTGTTTGCCCGACAATTCCCCTTGAACAACAAAAATGCACGGAAGCAACTGCGCCTCAATTTATTTTTACAAGGAGCCAGTCATCATGGCAATCGTGACCTTCGATAGCGGCGTCAAACAAATTCGCGGCAAGTCCGGCAACATCAACTTCGCCCAAACCAAGTACGGCATCGAGTACAAGAGCAATCCCATTCGCGTCAAACCGCAGTCTCCTGCCCAACTCGCACAGCAAGCCCGTCTCAAACGTGCCGCCGGTGCTTATGGCGCACTCACTTCGGCCCAAAACGCTCTCTGGCAAACATACTCCAAATCCATCTTTGTCAACTCCAACAACGGCGAAGACGTGAACCCTTCTGCCTATGCCGCATTCGTCGGCTTGTTCTCCAAGTTCGTTCAGGTCACTCCTGCCGGAACCTTCCCTGCCGCGCCTCCTTCGGCTGTTTTCGGCGGCGACAGCGTGACAGTGACCGCTACCGGCGTTGATGGCGTCATCACCTTCACTGCCAGCAAAGCCAACGCTGCAAACGTCACAACGGAACTGCTCATCCAGCCGCTCAGGAACATTTTCCGCAAGCCCACGCCGAATTACACGAGCAAAGGCTTTTTCACCTTTATCACCGGAACGCTGACCGTTCCTGCGGGTGCGTATTCGGTTGCTATTCGCTTTGTCAACTCTGCCACCGGTCAGGAAGTTGGCAAAGTGGTTCTCGCCACCGTCAACACCGCCTAACACCTGAAACACAAACGCCCGCCGCTCTCCAATCAGAACGGCGGGCGTCTCTCACATTTTTCTACAAGTTTGCCAGAAAGTCCGGCACATCCTTGATATCGAACCCGTCCGGCTCAATCACGGCGAACCCTTCTGCCGAAGCCGCCCTCAGCACTCGATGATCCGACGCAACAACCACAACATCCTTCCGCCCGATTTCTGCCAAGTAATCCAGATACAGCGTCAAAATCACCGCATCCGTCGAGTTCAAGTTCTGCCTCTGTATCAATCCCAAACTTCTCAGCACGCTGGCATTGCCCATCTCCAACAGTTTCGGCGTTCCCAAGACAAAATCCACTTCCAATGCCGAACTCGCCTCATTGAAAATCTCTGTTGTCAGAGTCCCGCGATTACGATGCCTCCACAGAATAGCAAAGGTTTCCGAGTAGCCAATCATTGCCAGCACCATATCTGATAGCGGCACAGCATCAAATATCGCGTCTACAACATCACTGCCCGTTTCTGGCGCGTACCTCAGCACCAGCGCACTTGCATCCCAAAACACCAGAGGCATTCCCGTTACTCCTCATCTCGCGCTGCAATAATGCCGCAGGAAAACAACTTGTCTTCAGGATTGACGCCATGATCCAATGCCATCTGCCGCGCTCGTTGCGCCGTCGCATCAGGCTTGAACGCGATGCCCATTTGGGCATACACCTGATGCAGTATCGCCCTCAGTTTTTCCCTCTCGGCAACTCGCGCCTCTTCTGTTATCACTTGCTCACTTGCCATTTTGCTCTTCTCCTCTGATATATCCTTGCGAGCATTCTACCCGCTTCTCTGGATTATGACATGGCAACTCTCCGAATGGTTTCACCCGCAAACCTCATCTCAGTTGAGAACCTTCTTCAAGTATCTCCCCGTGTGACTGCCCTTCACCTTCGCCACTTCCTCCGGTGTTCCTGTCGCCACTATCCTTCCCCCGCCGTCCCCGCCCTCCGGTCCCATGTCTATCACATAATCGCACGTCTTGATCACATCCAAGTTATGCTCAATCACCAACACCGAGTTCCCTGCACTCACCAAACGGTTCAAGACCCCGATGAGTTTCTCCACATCCGCAAAGTGCAACCCCGTCGTCGGCTCATCCAAAATGTAAATCGTCCGCCCCGTTCCCCGCTTCGCCAACTCCGTCGCCAACTTCACCCGCTGTGCCTCGCCGCCGCTGAGCGTTGTCGCGGGCTGACCTAAGCGCAGATAATCCAAGCCAACATCGTGGAGCGTCTGGAACTTCCGCGCAATGTTGGTGAGCGGTTCGAAGAACACCACCGCCTCCGAGACCGTCATGTCCAAAACCTCCGCGATATTCTTCCCTCGGTAACGCACTTCCAATGTCTCCCGATTGTAGCGTTTGCCCTTGCACGTCTCACACGGCACATACACATCCGGCAGAAAGTGCATCTCAATCTTGATGATCCCATCCCCCCGGCACGTCTCGCAGCGTCCGCCCTTGACATTGAAGGAGAACCGTCCCGGCAGGTAACCTCGCACTCTCGCGTCTTGGGTCTGAGCGAACAACGCCCGTATCAAATCAAAGACGCCCGTATAGGTCGCCGGATTGCTTCGTGGGGTTCTGCCGATAGGAGACTGGTCAATGTCAATGACCTTGTCAATGAGTTCCATGCCCCGCAGCTCGTCGT
>CAZPZP010000200.1:0-6903 GCA_964591025.1 uncultured Chthonomonadaceae bacterium | reverse complement strand
GGCTTTTTCCGGTTCAACTTGGCACAGCGGCGATTGATCGGGGCGTTGGCATCCCGCAATAGTCTCTTAGGCACGCCAAAAATCGAAGTCACAATCACCCTGCCCGCCGATACTGCGCGTCCGTTTCTCTTTGCCGCCGCAGACCGCACGTATGCCGCGCTTTGTGCAGAATTCAGGGTCACCGAGCAATTTCTGCCCTCCCAAAACGAGACGGTTCCCGAATCGCTGACACAATTGGAACGCCGACTTTTTGCTCCCAATGCAGCAGAGTTCACGCCGCAATCCGCGACGGAGATCGTCCTGCATGATGCGCCAACGCCCTATGTCGAGGTCGAAATGGCAGCACGAACCCTGCGCCGTTTGCACGCGGAGGAAGGCATTCCCTATCACGAAATGGGAATCATCCTGCGGACGATGGGCGATTATGCTCCGATTTTGGCGGCGGTATTCGAGCGATTCGAGGTGCCGTTCGGGTTGGACGGACCGGAAACCGTCGCCAAAAACCCTCTGATACAAACTTTGTGCCATTTGCTGGCGATTGTCCGAAACGGCTGGCAACGCGACGATGTTTTGGCGTTTCTGAAATCCAGTTATACTCTGCCCAATAAGATCGCGGTGGACGCACTGCGGCGGCGGGCGTGCAAAAATGCAGTGCGAAGCGGGCGCGATGCGTGGCTGAAACTGGTCGCCGAGATGCCGCATGAACCCGATTCTCCGATGGTCACATTGCATCAGCTCGCGCAGTGGGAAGCGCGGCTGCTTGCTCCCGGCTTGCATCCATTCGAGTTCGCGCAGATTATTGAGGAAGCGTTCGCGGAGTTTGGGCTTGACGAGCGGGTGAAAGAGGGCGAACCGCGCCGCGTCGCCTGTGATGAAGCCGCCCGCAAAGCCGCGTGCGAGGTGATGAAAACGATGGCGGAAATGGCGCGACTGTCCGGCAAAACCGCGCCGTTGTTCGCTCATTTTCACACGGAGTTATGTCGGGCATGGGAAACGACGAGCTCAACTGCCTCATTGACCGGCGAAATTGTGCGCGTTTATGAGCCGCACGACACGCGCCAATGCGATCTCAAAGTGGCGATCGTGATGGGCATGATGGAGCGAGTCTTTCCGCGCCGCGTCAGTGAAGACCCGTTTTTCCGTGACGAGGAACGCCGCGCCCTGCATGAGTTCGGTGGCATTGCCCTTGAAGAGATGCGAAACCGTGCCGACGATGAACGCCTGTTTTTCTATTTTGCGGTGACCGCGCCGAGCGAGCGACTATACCTCTCATTCCCGCGCTCTTCGGACGAATCGGATACCTTGCCGTCGTTCTACCTCGACGAAGTGCGTGCCGTTGTGACGCCAACAGTGATTTCGCGCACCTTGGCGGACGTTGCGCCGCGTGCCGATGAAATTCTCAGTAAAAGTGATCGCTTGCTTGCGGGTTGCGCCGCCCTGTTCGATCCAGTCCATCAGAGTGCGGCGAATACCGAAGCGGCAAAGGCGATGCTGGAACAGTGCCTTGACAGTGATTTCGCCAGAGTGCGTGCCGTTATTGAATCGCGGTTTTTGCCCAAACTGCCGAGGCTGAAAAATGCCGCACTCCGCCGCGATTTCGGGAACGGCAAACGCGCCTATAGTGTCACGGAACTTGAGACCTATAATCGCTGTCCTTTTCAATATCTACTGCGCCATGTCCTCAAACTGCGTCCCGAAGCGGGCGGTTCGCACGCCGCACAAGGCACTCTGCTTCATGCGGTGCTGCGCCGTTGGTTCCGCAAGCGCAAAGGGGAAAACGCGCCGCCCGCCACTGCCGCCGAGATGCAAACGGGCTTGTGTGAACTGTTGGATGAGATAATGGCAACGGAAAAACTCGATATGAGTTCGCACCAAAAGCGGATGATGCACCGAATGCTGTCGGATTCGCTGAACGGTTTCGCCAAGCGCGAAGAACGCTACCGGAATCTATTCCAAATGGAGCCGAATCAATTCGAGTTGGCGTTTGGGTTGGCGTCGGGCGGGGCAATGACCGATGAAGACCGCGAGGAGGTTTTCGGCACGGAGTTGAATAATTCGTCCAATAAATGGCACGACGCGGAATCGGTGCAGGAACCATTGCAGATTGTGGCGAAAGATGGCGGTGAACCTGTCTCTATTTGCGGCGTCATTGATCGCGTGGATTACAACGGCGACGGCACGCACGCGCTGGTCATGGATTATAAACTCGGTAAGCCGCCCGATTATATGGATGTTTTGCGCGGGAACAGTCTGCAAATGCCGCTCTATATGATGGCGATGGAGAAGTTATTTGCCACCAAAGGAGCGGTTGGGTGTTACGATTCGATGACGGAGCGCGGACGCCCGCGCCTGTTCCGCGCCCAGTTAGTTACGGGCAATAGTTTTGCGCCTGTCGTGGGATTGGAGACGGGCGAGACGGTTAAGCCCCTCAACAGCACGCAGTATGCGGAAATTATCACGCAGGCGGAGTTCGCGGCAATCCGGGCGGCGCGTGGCATCGAGCAGGGGCGCGTGGAAGCCACTCCCGGCGACCATTGCCGCACCTGCACCTATGCCGACATTTGCCGCACCACGCTCATCGGCGGGCATGACGGCGAACCGATTTCCCTGTAACCGGAGAATAAATTCCCCGGCTGAAAAGTACACGTGTCCTACGGACACACAATGCTTCATGCAGAGGTTATCGCTTCCCAATTCGGGAGTGCTGTCCGCAGGACAGGTGTTTTTAATAACCGGGGAATTTATTCTCCGGGCAGCTCAGGAGGCGCATTGAGAACAAAAGCCCGTGTCCGTTTTCGCAAGCACGAGCGCATTCACCGACAGGCAAACGCCCGCATCATTTCCACTCTCAGCGCGGATCAGCGCAAGGTTTTGCGGCTGTCACAGGAGGGCTACGCGGAAAACGAAATCGCCCGCGAATTGGCACTTCCTTTGCCTTATGTCGTGCATTTTATGAACGGATTAGTTCAACGGTTGACGCATGAAGGATTGATTCCCTCACCCGAATGGCGGTGCGCTTTGTCATGGGCGCAAGAGGAAGGGATACTTGAGGGAACAGGGAACAGGTGACAGGGAACAGAACGATGCGCCCTGTTCCACGAAAGCACAACGCAACTATGAATGAGAACAATTACCACGCTAACATCACTGCTGATGACGCGCAGATTGCCCAATGGGTTGAACAGTTTCACCGCGACGGCGTTCTTTTTCTGCCGAATATCCTGCCGTTAAACTGGGTCGCGGAACTTAAAAGCGACTTGGAAACAGCACTGGGGGAACATCAGGACAACGGCGGCGGAGCCATCGACCTCCATTGCCGGATGTTCGAGAGGAGCAATGCGAACTTGCGCCTGTTCGATATGGAGCCGATGGTGACGTTCGCCGAGCAATTAGTGGAGCGCAGTTGTCACGTCGTCCACAACAATTCTTTCATTACGCCTCTTGGCAAAGGCATCACATCATGGCATCAGGACGATTCGCCGCACTATCTCGTGACGCATGGCGAACCGCCGACAAATGTTCGCTTGCCTGTTCTGCTCTTCACGGCGAACTACTATTTGACCGATGTTCCAACCGTCGAGTATGGACCAACGCAGTATCTTCCCGGCTCGCATCTCCTTGGGAAAAGCCCGCCGTCGGTGATGGAAGGCACGCAATGGGAAGACAAAATTGTCTCGTGCTGCGGCGGGGCGGGGAGCGTCGTTCTTTTCAATAACCAAGTCTGGCATCGGGGCGCACCCAATCTCAGCGACAGGCTTCGTGCCATGACTCAGGTGAGTTACGGGCGGCGTATGGTCAATCACTTCTTTTTCCCGTTTATGAACTACCAAATGCCCGAACACGTCTACGCCGACGCCAATCCGCGCCTCAAACGGTTGCTGGGCTTTCTGCCAACGGGGGCGTATGGGTAGCTGGGTCATTGAGTGGTTAGTTGGGAGGCAGCATTATGAGTGAACAAAAGCAAGAAACTGAGACGCCGGAAGATTGGAGCCGCGTGCATCCACGCTTGAGTAACAGCGTATCATGGCAGAGATATGGAGCATCGGATGAAGCAGACCGTCGGCTGGCACTGCAACTGCCGGACGACACGCGCCTGATGCGATTGGACAAGCAGGAATTGGCGCGGGCAGTTTCCGAACTGAACGCACAGATGAGATTCGAGCGCGATCCGGGTGCGACGGCGGAACAGGCACAACAGATGTTGCTCGACGCAGGGATTGTACCGGAAGATAATATCGCCTCTTGCGAGATTTTGCGGATGCGCGAGGAGAAAGCGGGCAAGGTGAGGTTGTGATTCTTCTGCTATGGGACGCCAGCGCGTTGGTGAAGCGGTACGTGCCGGAGACGGGAAGCGAGATAGTCGCGGAATTGTTTGCACAAGTTCCTGCCACGCAGATGGTGACGACGTTTTTGGGATACGCGGAGAGTTGGGCGGTTCTGGTGCGGCAGCGAAACCGCAATGTGTTTGATGAGGCGTCCTATAAAATGCTGACTTCGGCACTGCAAAACGATGTGATTCTTGACGTAGATTTTGGTGTTCTGGACGTGGAGACGGGAGCTATTTTGGCAGGGATTGTCTTTGTGGAGAAGCATAACCTCAATGCTTCGGATGCAGCAATTCTGGTGACGTATTTGCGCTATGCTCAATTGGAAGCGCAGGTAGGCAATCGGTATGTTCTGGTGGCATCGGATGCGCGTCTCTTGCGTGCGGCTCAAGCAGAAGGACTCGCTGTCTTCAATCCAGAAACTTTCTCTGTCGCAGATATTGCGGGTCTAATTGTAAATCTCCCCTGAAAACTAAAGTGTATGGAACAGCCATATATGCCGAATAAGAAATAATAGCAACAGATTCATCGCAGAGTTGTCTGCTTTTTCTGAGAATCCCCTGCGTTTACGCAGGGGAGTTGTCACAATCACCCCGAAGAACAATGTCAACTTGTGCCGCTTTCCGAGATTACTTCAGCACGTCAATCAGCATGGACGCCAGCCACAGGAAGACTCCAAACCCGATCACGTCCACAAAGGCGGTCTCGAACGGTCCGGCGGTGGTGGCAGGGTCGAATCCTGCCCGCTTCGAGAGCATCGGGATCACGGTTCCCATGAAGCCCGCCATCATCATCGAGCAGATCATTGCGCCGCCGACCACTAAACCGAATGGCAAATGCTTCGACCAGATCGCGCCGACTGTCCCTAAAACCAAACCGCACACCACCGCCATCATCAATGCCGTCATCAACTCCTTGCGGACAGCACGCGCCCAGTTGGCTAAGGTGACGTGACCTGTATCCAATCCGCGCACAATGATTGCCGCCGCCTGCAACCCCACATTGCCTGAACTGGCGGAGATAACCGGCATAAACGATGCCAGCAGAATCACCTCTTGCAACACCCAGTTATAACGCGAAATCACCAAACCTGCGCCGAGTTCAATGATCAGGGTTCCCAGCAGCCATGGCAGACGCAGTTTCGCTACTTGAAACGAAGTGCGGCGATCCATCTCGTCGGCGTCGGTTCCCACGAATTTGGCGATGTCTTCCGAGAACTCCGCGACGATAATATCAATCACGTCGTCAATGGTGACAATTCCAAGAATGCGCCCCGAAGAATCTACTACTGGAACGGCGAGAATATCGTATTGCCCGATGATTCGCGCCACTTCCTGCTGATCGCTTTCCGGCGCGACTGTTATTGGTTCAGGCGTCATGACGGTGCTGAGTCGGGCATTTGGCGATGCGGTGAGCAGGGCGCGAATATCACAGACGCCAAGCAGTCTGCCGCCGCCGTCCGTGACATACATGACGTTGACGGTTTCCAGTTCGTCGGCGTTTTGGCGCAGATATTCGATGCTCAATGCGACGGTGGTATTGGGCTGAACGACGGCGAAGCGGCGCGTCATCAGGCGTCCAGCGGTTTTTTCGGGATAGGCGAGAAGTTCTTTGACCTCTCGCGCCCCTTCCCTCTCAAGTCCGGCAAGCAGGGGCGCAACGTCCTCGTGATCCATCTCGGCGACGATCTCTGCCGCGTCGTCCATATCCATCTCATTGAACAGCCGGACAACGCGCTCACGAGGGGCGTTTTCGATGAGATAGCGATTGGTTTCCGGCGAGATTTTGGCGAGGGCTTCCGCCGCTTTGTCGTCATCCACACAACCAAAGACAACCAACGCTTCGGGCAGGGTCAAGTCGTCGAGAATTTCGGCGATGTCCGCCGGATGCAGTTCGTTGATGACAGACTTCACGGAGGCGAGATCGAGCGTGTGTGCGCCTTTACCGAGCGCAAGCAGGATTTGCCTGTAGATGGCGTCGTAGTTTTCCAGTCGCATTGAGATTCCCCCCCTTTTCTGCCGGACGTGTGCAAGGGTTGCCGCGCTCATCTTCTTTTTTATCGCCGAAAATTGGGCGCAAAAAGAGAACCATTTCCCTTGTCGAAAGCGAGCAAGGGCGGGCGCGGGAGAGACACGTCGGGCGTTCTCCAAGCCAAAACGCAAGGACAAGACGAACTGGCAGACGCAACCGCAGGGGTTACGACCAGTCGTCGGGCGTTCCGAATTTTTGAGAGGCTGTTACCGAGAAACAGGCAGACAGGAGATCAGACTTGTGGGAGCCGCAGGATACGCCTTCGGCTCTCTCGCAAATGCAGAGTAGAGAGGGTTACGGGCATACCTGCCGCTGCAAGTCCGCGTTATCTGCGCTCTCACAACAGCCATGTGTACTATGACATTCAGTCAACATAATCAAGTTGTCATCAGTCGGCGTCCCCGATTCCCAAGACACAATTGCCGGGACGTGACGCGACAGGACGAATCCATTATACTGAACATTGGAGGATTGTGCAACCCCAAAACGCGCTAAAATGAGAACACGGGCAAATTCAGCGTAATTTGGCAGATTTTCGCAGCATGAA